>JAURVW010000266.1 GCA_030655275.1 Solirubrobacteraceae bacterium | reverse complement strand
GGCGTGGTCCGGGTGACGGAACGCGGCGTTGCCGTCGAGCGTGACCTTGGCGTCGAGCGCCTTGACCTGGCGGTCCGGGGTGATGATCAGCGGGTTGATCTCGGCGAGGCTCGCGTCCTCTTCGATCCACACGGTGTAGAGCGCGACGAGGGCGTCGGCGACGCCGTCGATCACGTCGTCGGCAGCCTTGCCGTCGGTCGCGATCTTCACGGCGTCTTCCTTCGTCAGACCGACGAGCGGGTCGACGTGGAACTTGATGAGCTTCTCGGGCGTCTCCTCGGCGACGGTCTCGATCTCGATACCACCCTCGATCGAGAACATCACGAGCGGCTTCTTCGCCGAGCGGTCCAGGAGCACCGAGGCGTAGTACTCGGTCTCGATGTCGGACGCGTGCTCGATCCACACCGTGCGGGTGATGTGGCCCTTGATGTCGAGGCCGAGGATGTTGGTCGCGTGCTCACGCGCCTCCTCCTCGTTGGCGGCGAGCTTGACGCCGCCCGCCTTGCCACGGCCACCGATCAGGACCTGCGCCTTGACGACGACCGGGTAACCGATCTCGTTCGCTGCGGCGACAGCGTCCTCCACGGTGGTGACGGCCTTGCCGTCGGACACGGCGAGGCCGTGCTTGCCGAACAGCTGCTTGCCTTGGTACTCGAGAAGATCCATGAGGTCCCGGGCTCGGGGTTTCGCGGGCGCGCAGGACCGTAACGAGTCGGGCGTGCCCAAACTTGGGCTGTCACACCGGTTCGTGGAGCACGAACCACCGTGACGCCGGGGGACTTTAGTACCCAGTGCAAGGCCCCGGCGGTGTCGGGGGCGTCGTGTGCGGGCGATCACGGTCGCCGGGCGGGAGATTCACCGTTACCAGCGCACGGAAAGCCCTGCTCAGAGCAAGACCGTCCGCCGCGGCTCGAGCGGAATGCCGATCAGCAAGAGCGCGCGCCTGAGGTCGGCCCTGGAACGCGCGTACACGCCGGTACCACTGGCCTCCTGGTCGAACTCGACCTTCCGGAAGAGCTTCGGATCCTTGCGCTTCAGGAGCTTCTCGGCGCGGCGATAGGCGGGATATTCGGTGGCCTCATCGTCACCGCCCTCGTATTCGATGAAGACAACGTAGGTCGACCAGGATCGGCCGTCACGCTCGACCTCGGCCGGCGCCACGGAGCCGCCCGTCGAGCACCGTCACCCGCGCGCCGTCGCCGCAGTGGGTCCCCGTCGCGAGCACTGCCGCGGTAGGCGACGCCGGGCAGGCGACGAGCGCCTCGGTCGTCCGGTCGGCCTCGACCGTGATGGCGCGATGCGCCCAACTCAGCACGATCTGGGTCACCGCCCGGGCCCCAGGGTCGAAGCACCGCCAGGCCTGGCGGCCCTGGCCGGACGGCACCGTCAGCCCGGTGCGCGGATCTGGGCCGGGTACAGGCGTGGCGACGACCGACGCCGACTCCGACACCCGTCCGCAGACCTCGGTCACGCCGGCCGCGCCCGGGCGGGTACCTGCCTGAACGGTCACCGCAGGCAGACCCTTCAGCTTCAGCGGCGCCTGCCAGAGCACCGTGACCGCGGATGCAGGAGCGACTTGGCTGCGGACGGCGTTCTCCGCCCCGGAGGCGACTTCGGCGACTCCAAAGGTCATGACTGCCGCGGCGACCGTCGACGCAGAGATCCGACGAGGGCTCAAGAACACCCGCCCGATCCTAGAGCGCGAGCCGACTCAGCTGGCCGCGTGAGGTCGCCTGCTTCCTCCCCGCCCCTCTCGCCCAGGCGCCGTCAGCGCGACCGCGGCGCCGCCGTCAATGCGATCGCGTTGCCGGACCCCGCGACGAGCGGCGAGACGAGCCCGGTGAGGAACCCACAACCCGTGAAACTCGCGATCGAGAACGTGCCCGAGAGGACGCCACCGGCCGCGGGCGTGAAGCCCGAGGTCGAGGCGAGCGGGATCTGCGAGACCGTCCTGGAGGCACAGCCCGCGCCGCCGGCGAGCCTGACGCCGAAGAGCGAGACGGCGGGCACCCGGACGCGCGCGCTCATCGACGCCTTCAGCTGCCCACCGTCGAGCTTGCCGGTGAGCAGGCTGGTCGGTTCGAGCGTGACGGCCACCTTCAGCGGCAGGAACCCGAAGGCCGACACGTTGGCCTGACCCGCCGCGAAGGAGACATCGGCCTCCAGCACGTCGCCGCGCGCCTCACCGATCAACACGCCCGTGAGCGGCACGGAGCCCCGCACCAGCGTCTTGAGGGAGATGGCGCCCGTAGCGGCGAGGTCGACCCGCGTCGCGCCGCCACCGGGACCGCCCGGCGTGCCCGGCCCGACGTCGAGGAGGGCCGACGGCGCGCCGTAGAAGGGATCGACGCCGCTCGGGTCGACGACCGAACGCACGGTGAAACGAAAGCTCGACTTGCGCAGGTCGCGGAGCGTGATCGACTCGCCGGTCGCGACCCCGACCCGCACGCCACCGTCGTACACGACGTACGAACGGGGGCCGGACGGAGCCGCGGCGTTCCAGGCGGCGCGCCACGAGAGCGTGAGCGACTCGGCCTCGGGACCGGGCTGCGAGGCGAGCCCCGAGATCGCTGCGGAGCCACGATCGGGTCCGGTGCCGGGCGTCGGCTCGGGGAGGGTCGCCGCGGCCGTACGGGCTCCGCTGACGTGCAGACCCGTCAGGACGTACGGACCGGGCACGCTCGTCGTGTAGTCGATCGTGCGCTCGCGGGGTTCGTAGGAGGCGTCGGGCTCGTCGAGGATCCCGACCAGGATGCCGCCGGCGCCGAGGATCTCCCAGCGCCGCAGCGGTGTGGCATCCGCGTAGGCGGACGGCGCGATGAAGCGCAACGTGCGGGCCTCCGGGCTACCGACCGGAGCGGGCTGCGGCTGGAGCACCGGCGCGTCGGACCTGGGCGTGGTCGGCGCAGGCGTCGGGGTGACGGCAGCAGCCTGCGCCTGGGCCGCACCGACGGGGACGGCCGAGAAGGCCAGGGCGATCGCGCCGGCACTCAGGGTGCGCCGGGCGAGGAGGGACGGGCGGGACATGGATCGGTTCTCCGGACGGGGAACGGACGACGCCGGGGGAGCCGACGTCCGAAGTGGACATCGCCGCACGGATCCGCGGCGTATCCCACTATGTCAAGGCCCGAGCGCCTTGTGAAGCCCCTCAGGCCGTCGCGTCCAGCCAGCCCTCGACCAGCCGGCGGGCGATCGCCGAGCGCGGCGGCAGCAGCAGTCCTTCACCCGGGCGGGGCTCCTCCCAGGAGTCGTCACCGGTGGCGTCGACTACCTCGTCGCGGGAGAACCAGCGGGCGTCCTCGAGCTCGTCGTCGTCGCCGGCGATGTCGCCTCCGGTCCACGGGACGTGGAAACCGAGCATGAGGCTCATGGGGAACGGCCACGGCTGGGAGCTCACGTAGGAGGGGAGTCCGACCTGCACGCCGACCTCCTCGAACACCTCGCGCGCGACGGCCTCCTCGAGACTCTCGCCGGGCGACACGAAGCCCGCGAGCGTCGAGTAGCGACGGGCGGGCCAGACGGCCTGGCGACCGAGCAGCACGCGATCGGCGCCGTCGGTCACGAGCATGATCACGACCGGATCGGTGCGCGGATGATGATGCGTGCCGCAGGTGGGGCAGGTGCGCACCATGCCGCCCTCGCCGGTGAGCGTGGCCGCGGAGCACACGCTGCAGAAGCGATGCGTGCGATGCCAGTTCAGCACCGCGGCGGCGTAGGCGATCAGCCCGCCTTCCTGATGGGTCAGCGTCTGGGCGGCGACCCTCAGACCGATCCGGTCGAGGGCCTCCGGCGGCGCCTCGCCACGCATTCCACCGGCCCCGATCAGGCGAGCCCGATGCCCCTCGCGCGGCTCGTCCTCGTCGAGCGCGAAGATCGGCCCGTCACCGTCGACGCCGAGCAGCACGAGCTCGTTCGCGTGGTCGGACTCGCCGAGCGCCATCGCCGCCTCCACGTCGGCCAGCGAGACGAGTTCGATGCCGCCGTTCGCCGCGCGCACGCCGGCGTCGCCGAGCAGCACGACGCGCGCGCCCGCGTGGTCGCGCTGCGTCGCGAGCCAGTCGGCATCCCGCCGGCGCCGGTCGGCAGCACGGTCGATCCCGGCCCCGGTGAGCGCCATGGGGCGCGCCGCATCGAAGGGCATTGACGACGGCTCCGGCGAAGACATCGCCCCAGGCTAGCCGCGATCGGCCGCGGCCCCGGCTCAGTCCTCCGGCGTCTTGGCGGCCAGGCCGCTGGAGCATTGCGGCGCCGCGGCGGCAGCGCAGAGGAGCAGCGCTTCGGGGTCGCCGAACTCGACGGTGCGGCTGGCGGTGTCGGTGTCGCCAGCGGAGAGCGCGTCGCCGACGGCGAGGACGGTCTGCGAGGTGCCCGACTGCACGCGCGGCTCCTCTCCGGCGATGGGGTCACCGAAACGACCGCCCTCGAAGAGCCAGTAGGCGCAGGTGCGATCGCGACCGAGCTGGCAGGAGCGGGGGTCGCGCGCCGACGGATCGAGGGTCCAGGTGTCGCCGCCGAGGGTGATGACGATCTTGCCGGGCAGCGTCTTGAGCGTGACCAGGCGCAGGCCCTTGCAGTCGTTCTCGACCTCGGCGCTGTCGGGCGTGACGACGTACGGCTCCGCGTCGCCCACCTTCACGCTCACGGGCTCGCAGGCGACGTCGGGGCCGGGGCCCAGGACGATCGACGTGCGCGCGTCCTCGCTGGTGCGCTCGCGCGCGATCCGCAGCACGCCGACGAACGCGCCGGGGAGCTCGTCGATCACGGGCACGCCGTCGACCGACCGCCACGCCGGGAACGCGTCCTTGGATCCCTTCGGGGTGAGCGCCGGCACGGCGAAGACCACGAAGAACACGGCGACGCCGAGCGCGGCGATGAGGCTCAGGCGACGGACGAGCGGGGACGACACGACCGGAACACTGCCGCACGGGGCCTGCCCCGCGCGTTCACATCGTCGCGGGATCGCGGCCGGGGCCGATGGACCGGGCACCGGAGACCGCTTGGCGGGGACCGAACAGCCGTCTACGGGTGGGCTGGGATCGCCCGTTCGCATGTAAAGCGAAACGGTGCGGTGCCGAACAAAGGAGCCGTGAGCGCCATCAGTTCCAGTCGCAAGACCGACGCCGGGACCGCCCTCGGCGAAGCCGCGAAGATCTACTCCCGCCATGCGTTCACGATCGTCGGCGTCTCGATCCTGATCCAGACGGTCGCGCTCGTCGCGATGTTCTTCGTGATGGGCAGCAGCGGCAGCATCGTGATGCAGGCCGTGTCCAGGGTGATCCCGCTCACGGGCGGCATGCTGCTGTCGGGTGCGCTCACGATCGTGCTCCTGAGCGTCCGCGAGACCGGCACCGTTCCACCGATGAGCGAGCTGATCTCGCGCGCCCTGCCGAAGGTGCCGCGGCTGTTCCTGCTGTCGTGGGCCACGGGCATCCTCGTGAGCTTCGCGATGATCGCGCTGATCCTCCCGGGCCTCTACGTGTTCCTGCGACTGGCACTCGCGCCGTCGCTGATGATCATGGGCGGACAGGGCGTGAGCGACTCGATGAAGTCGTCGTGGGCGATCACCGGCCAGGCCAAGTGGTCGGTCTTCGTGCTCGTGCTCTTCCAGTTCTTCTGCACGTTCGGCGTCAGCTACCTCTCCTACAAGGCCATGGGCGGCGCGTTCGCCGCGGAGGAGAACGTGATGGTGGCCGAGGCGTTCATCACCGCCCTGCTCGTGCCGATCCCCACCCTGGCCTTCGCCGACCTCACCCTCCGGCTCAGTGGCGTGTTCCCCGACCCCGTCACGGGCATGCGGATGGGCAACACGACCGAGGGCCCGGCCCATCGCGTGCACGTCCCCGGTGGCGCCGCCCCGATGCCCGGCAACCAGGTCGTCGGTGCGCACGTGCCCACCCCGTATGGCGCCCCGCAGCCGGCACCGGCGTACGGCGCGCCCCAGATGCCGTCCCCGTACGCCGGGCAGCAGCCGATCCAGCCGCAGCCCCAGGCGCTCTGGAACCAGGCACCCCAGCCGCAGGCGGCCCAGGCCGCCGCGCATCCGCACTTCTCCGAGCCGCCGATGCAGCCGTATGCGCCGCCGGCGCCGGTCAACCCCGCGACCCTGCAGCCACAGCCGTATGCCACGCAGGGGGCGCAGCCCTACGCGCAACCGCCCCAGCCGTACGCGCCGCCTCAGCCACACGCTCAGCAGCCGTACGCACCGCCGCAGCCCCAGCCGTATGCCCAGTCGCCGTACGCACCTGCGCCGACACAGCCGCAGCCGCAGCCCTACGCCCAGCAGCCCGCGCACCAGGCGCCCGCCCAGCCGCAGCCGTACGCACCGCCGCACCCGCACGCCCAGCCCCCTGGGGCCGCGCCCGCGCCGCCAGCACGCCCGAGCGTGGCGCCGCCCGGCATGGGCTGAACCCCCGGACTCAGTCCTCGACGAACGACCCGTCGCCGCCGACCACCAGCGAGCGCGTGCTGCCGCTGATGCGACGGTCGTCGACGATCACCGAGAAGCCTTTCGGCCTGCGCGTCATGAGGGCGCCGATCACCTCGGCGGGCTCGGGATCGGCGTCGCCCCTGACCTCGGTCGTGACGCGCCAGAGCTGGGCGGTCACGTCGCCGAAGAAGGCGTCGCGCGGCGTGGCGTTCTTCGCGCCCCGGGTCTCGGTCGCGCGGCCGCCGGACTGCAGCACCGCGAGCAGGCCGTCGTCGCGGTCGGTCTCGCGCGACTCCCGCCGGCGCGTCTCCAGCTCGAGCCGCTCGGCGTGGCGGTCGAAGACCATCGCGCAGAGGTTGCGGCCCCGGCCGCAGGCGTCGAGGTCGGCCGCGCGCACGTCCTCGAGCAGCTTGCCCGCCGCGTAGACCCGCACGGCCCGGTCGTCGGCGACGCTGATCCCGCGGCCGGCGATCTCGTCCCGGCGGCAGTCGACACCGAGCACGGGTGCCGAGCGGCCCGGCTGGCCGTCGACGGAGAACTGGATCGACAGGCACCGGCTGCCGATCCCGCGCGAGAGGCCGACGATCACGAGGCGGTCGTCGTCGGCGCGGACGGCGAACAGCCCGATCGCGGCCTCCTTCGGCACCGTCGAAACGATCTCCGGCGTCCCGACGGGCTTCCAGCTCGTGCGCTCGTGCTGGAAGAGGAACACGACGGCGATCGCGGCGAGCACACCGACCCCGAGGGCGACGAACGCCGGCCACCGCCGCGACGGCCCGCGCTCGAGGACGCGACGATCGATCACGACCTCGTCCCGGCGCGCACGACCTCGGCGCGCGCGCAAAGCTCTGCGGGGCCGGCTCATCGGCCCACCGTACGCGGTGGACCACGCGTGCACCACCCCGTTCTGGCGCACCGGGCCGCAGCGGTCGGTGAACCTGGGGCATAATGGGGGTGATGCCACTTCCCAAGCAGATCACCTTCGTCACGTTCGATGTGTACGGCACGCTGATCGACTGGGAAACGGGAATTGCCGACGCCTTCAAGAAGGCCGCCGCAGCCGACGGCGTCGAGCTCGACGCCAATGTCGTCCTCCCGATGTTCCACGAGGTCCAGCGCGAGATCCAGTCGGGCTCCTACGAGCTCTACGCCGAGGTCCTGCGCCGCACGGCCCTGGAGATCGCCGACCGCCTCGAGTGGAAGCTCGACTCCAGCAAGTCGTCGTTCCTGCCGGACTCGATCCCGTACTGGAAGCCCTTCAAGGAGGCTCCGGTGCAGCTGCGCAAGTTCAGCAAGAAGTTCAAGACGGGCCTCGTCTCGAACATCGACGACAAGCTCCTCGGCCAGACCCGCCGCCACATCCCGCACGACTTCGATCTCGTCGTCACGGCGCAGCAGGTCCGCTCCTACAAGCCGGATCCCGCGCACTTCAAGGAGATCGAGCGCCGCATCGGCACCAAGAAGGGCATGGTCCACATCGGGTCGTCGTACTACCACGACGTCGAGCCGTGCCTGAAGGCCAAGATCCCGGTCATCTGGCTCAACCGCCACGGCGAAGAGCTCGAAGGTCGCAAGAAGCCGACCGAGCAGGTCAAGACGCTGCTCGACGCGGCCAAGCTGCTCGACCTCTAGGTCGGGCACGGCCCGCGGCGAGCCTCTCCCCCGCGGGCCCGTGAACCACCTCGATCCCACCGCCGTCGTCGCAAAGGCGTTCGGCGTGTACCGCGACCACGTCGCGGTCCTGTTCCCGATCGCGCTCGGCGTGCTCGCCCTGCAGTCCGTCGTCGTGGCGGTCCTCGCGGGCGATCCGGTCGGCACCGCGGTCAGCGTCGTGCAGTCGCTCATCCTTGCGACGCTCCTCACGGGCATCTTCGTCGAGGTGGCGCGCGACGTGGAGGACGGCGTGCTCGACAGCTCGACCGGTCAGCTCATCTCCGCGGTCGTCCCGGCGATCATGCCGCTGATCATCGTCGGCTTCCTCGCCGGGATCGCCGTCACCGCCGGCCTCGTGCTCGTCGTCCCGGGCCTGTTCCTGGCGACGATCTTCGCGGTCGTCGCGCCGGTCACCGTCCTCGAGCGCCCCGGCGTCCTCGCCGCGTTCGGCCGCAGCCGCGACCTCGTGCGAGGCAACGGGTGGCAGGTCTTCGGCCTCGTGCTCTTCAACATCCTGCTCAGCCTCGTCGTCTCCAACATCGTCGTCCGCGCCGACGACGGCCTGGTCGGCAGCCTCATCAGCTGGGTCGTCGCCTCACTCGTCGCGCCGCTCTCAGCCCTCGTGACCGCCATCGCCTACCTGCAGCTGCGGGCCCTGAAGGGCGAGGCGCCGCTCCCGACCGGCGTGGCGACGGCCGACGGCCCGCTCGCGCGGCCCGGCACCGAGACCTTCTAGCGGCCGCTCCCCCAGCGCGGTTCGGCCACAAACCCGACGCCGCGACCCGTCGCTCGGTACCGTTGCTCGCGCAGCCGCTCGTCCCCGTGGCCTGCCCGGACAACCGATCTCGCCGTACCCGGACCGTCGACGGCGCACCAAAGGACCTTCATCACCATGGCACTCGCTCTCGCTGACCTCACCGGCGCGCTCCTCTCGTCCGCCCCGGCCGCCGAGGCCACGACGGCGGTCGCCGAGGCCGACTTCTTCGGCAGCGGTCACCTGATCGCGCTGATCCTCATGCCGCTCCTCGCGGTGGTCTGCTCGATCATCGGCGGCTACTTCGTGATCAAGGCGGCCCCGGACCCGACCGTCGGACACTGATCTTCGGCGGCCTGCGCGCACACCGCGCCGGGCCGCCACCCACGACGACGGGGCCGGATCCACGGGAATGCATCCCGCGGATCCGGCCCCGTTTTCGTGAGGGTAGCTCCCCGGCGCGAAGGCCGGGAAGAAAGCCGCCCGATTACGGCGCGTTCCTCCCCGGCTCGGGCCGGCGGACGGCCCGTTAGAGCTCGAAGCGGTCGAGCTCCGTGACCTTGGCCCAGGCGGCGACGAAGTCGCGCACGAACTTCTCGCCCGAGTCGCTCTGCGCGTAGACCTCGGCGATCGCCCGCAGCTCCGAGTTGGAGCCGAAGAGCAGGTCGACGCGGGTGCCGGTCCACGTGGCGTTGCCCGCGGCGTCGGTCGCCTTGTAGGTGCCGGGCTCGGAGCCGTCGACCTCCCAGGTGGTGCCGTTCGAGAGCAGGTTCACGAAGAAGTCGTTCGTGAGGGTGCCCGGGCGATCGGTGAGGACGCCGTGGGTCGAACCGGCGCTGTTGGCCCCGAGCACGCGCAGGCCGCCGACGAGGACCGTCGTCTCCGGCGCGCTCAGCGTGAGCAGGTTCGCGCGGTCGATCAGCAGGTACTCGGCGGTGACCCGCTGCTCGGTGCCGAGCCAGTTGCGGAAGCCGTCGGCGAGCGGCTCGAGCGCATCGAACGACTCGTGGTCGGTCTGCTCGTCGGTCGCATCGACGCGGCCCGGCGTGAACGGGACGGTGACGTCGACGCCGCCGGCCTTCGCTGCCTGCTCGACCGCAGCGTTGCCGCCGAGGACGATGAGGTCGGCGATCGAGACTGCCTTGCCGCTGCCATTCTGGCCCGCGTTGAACGTGGATTGGATGCCCTCGAGCGCGGTGAGGACGGTGGCGAGGTCGGACGGATCGTTGACCGGCCAGTCCTTCTGCGGCGCGAGGCGCACGCGGGCGCCGTTGGCTCCGCCGCGCTTGTCGCTGCCGCGGAACGAGGCCGCCGAGGCCCAGGCCGCGGAGACGAGCTGCGCGGTGGTGAGGCCGGCGCCGAGGATCTGCTCCTTGAGCGAGGCCGCGTCGGCGTCGTCGATCGTGACGGCGGGCGCCGCGGGGAGCGGGTCCTGCCAGATCAGGTCCTCCGCCGGGACCTCGGGGCCGAGGTAGCGCGACTTCGGACCGAGGTCGCGGTGGGTGAGCTTGAACCAGGCGCGGGCGAACGCGTCGGCGAACTCCTCCGGGTTCTCGTGGAAGCGGCGCGAGATCTTCTCGTACTCCGGGTCGATCCGGAGGGCGAGGTCGGTGGTGAGCATCGTCGGCTGGCGCTTCGGCGAGTCCGGGGCCGGGCCGGGGACGGTGCCCGCGCCGCCGTCGTTGACCGGACGCCACTGGTTCGCACCGGCCGGGCTCTTGTGGATCTCCCACTCGAAGGCGAAGAGGTTGTCGAAGAAGAGGTTCGTCCACTTCGTCGGCTCCTGGGTCCACGTGACCTCGAGGCCGGACGTGATCGCGTGCTCGCGCTTGCCCGACTCGTAGGAGTTGGCCCAGCCGAGGCCCTGCGCCTCGAGCGGCGCACCCTCGGGCTCAGCACCCACGTGCACCTCGGGGTCGGCGGCGCCGTGGGTCTTGCCGAAGGTGTGGCCGCCGGCGATGAGCGCGACCGTCTCCTCGTCGTTCATGGCCATGCGGCCGAACGTCTCGCGGATGTCGCGCGCGGCGAGCAGCGGATCGGGGTTGCCGTCCGGGCCCTCCGGGTTCACGTAGATGAGGCCCATCTGCACGGCGCCGAGCGGCTGCTCGAGCTCACGGTCGCCGCTGTAGCGCTGGTCGCCACCGAGCCAGACCTTCTCGGGGCCCCAGTAGACGTCCTCGTCCGGCTCCCACACGTCGGCGCGGCCGCCGGCGAAGCCGAAGGTCTTGAAGCCCATGTCTTCGAGGGCGACGTTGCCGACCAGCACCATCAGGTCGGCCCAGGAGATCTTGCGGCCGTACTTGGCCTTGATCGGCCACAGCAGGCGGCGGGCCTTGTCGAGGTTGGCGTTGTCGGGCCAGCTGTTGAGCGGGGCGAAACGCTGCATGCCGGCGCCGGCGCCGCCGCGGCCGTCGCTGATCCGGTACGTGCCGGCGGAGTGCCAGGCGAGGCGGATCATGAGCGGGCCGTAGTGACCGAAGTCGGCGGGCCACCAGTCCTGGGAGGTCGTGAGGACCTCGGCGATGTCGGCCTTGACGGCGTCGAGGTCGAGCGTCGCGAAGGCGGCAGCGTAGTCGAAGTCCTCGCCGAGCGGGTTGGCGACCGCGGGGTTCTTCGCGAGGATCTTGAGGTTGAGGCGATCGGGCCACCAGTCGCGGTTGCCGCCGCCGAGCGTCGGCTCCTTCAGGCGCGAGTGGTCGACCGGGCAACCGCCGCCGCCGTCGGCGGGCGAGCGGTCGTTGATCTCGTCGATGTCGGTGTTGGACGCCGTCTGGTCGGCGTGTGATCTGTCAACGCTGGACATGGGAAACCTCTTCGGAGGGCAGGTGTTCGGTGGCGGCGGTGGTGGCGGTGCACATGGGACAGGTGCCCCAGTACACGACCTCGGCTTCGTCGATGACGTAGCCGTGGTCGTCGTCGACGGCGAGGCAGGGGGCGTGCCCGACCGCGCAGTCGACGTCCTCGATCGCGCCGCAGGTGCGGCAGATCAGGTGATGGTGGTTGTCTCCGACGCGCGCTTCGTAGCGCGCGACCGAGCCCTCGGGCTGGATGCGGCGAACCAGCCCGGCGGCCGTGAAGGCGTGGAGCACGTCGTACACGGCCTGACTCGACACGTCGCCCGCCTCGCGACGAACGTGCTCGGTGATCGTGGCCGTGTCTGCGTGGGCGAGCCGGTGGACGGCTGCCAGCACGGCAAGTCGCGGGCGCGTGACGCGGAGCTCGGCCCCGCGCAGCACGCCCTCGAGATCCTCGGAGGTCGGCACCCCTCCGACCCTACCGCATCTTTTCTGGATCCGTTCCAGTTTGGGACGGATGGGGAGGGCGGCCGAGGTGGCAGCGGGCGACCATGGCAACGCACCAGAAAGATGCGTCGCAAATTCATCTGGACGGTCAAGATGAACTTGCGACCCTGGGGTCCAGGCAGCCAGCCGCCCGGTGTCAGCCGGCCTCCTCGGCGTCGCGCACGAGCAGCGCGACCTGCACGCGATTCGAGGCATCCAGCTTGGCGAGCACGCGCGAGACGACGG
This sequence comes from Solirubrobacteraceae bacterium, assembly GCA_030655275.1. GTDB lineage: Bacteria > Actinomycetota > Thermoleophilia > Solirubrobacterales > Solirubrobacteraceae > JAGIBJ01. Next base: position 4,893 of record JAURVW010000266.1, on the reverse strand, counting down.
CCTTCACGGACGCGACGCTGAGATGCAGCTCCTCGCCGATCTCGGCGTTCGACTTGCCCTCGGCGACGGCCATGGCCACGTCGTGTTCGCGCTCCGTGAGTTCGGCGAGCGACTCGGCCGCCCGGCGACGGCGCTCCACGGCGGGGTTGTCGGTCACCTGCGAGATGAGCCGCTGGATGATCGCGGGCGACAGCATCGGCTCGCCGGCGGCGACGCGCTCGATCGCGCGCACGATGTCGGCGGGCGGTGTGTCCTTCAGCAGGAATCCGGCGGCGCCGGCGCGCAGCGCTCGCACGACCTGGTCATCGGCGTCGAAGGTCGTGAGCACGATCACCTGGCTGGTCGCGCCACGGGCCTGGAGTGCCTCGATCGCTGCGAGGCCGTCCATTCCCGGCATGCGGATGTCCATGAGGACGACGTCCGGCGCGAGGGTGGCGACCGCCTCGATCCCGGCGGCGCCGTCGTCGGCCTCGCCCACCACGCTGAGCGCGGGCGAACCGGAGAGCATCATCGAGAGGCCTCCGCGCACGAGCGGATCGTCGTCGACGAGCAGCACGCGGATGGGCACGGTGGAGGTCATGCGAGGCGTCCCGTCGGATGGAAGGTGGTCGTTCCGTGAAGCATGCCCTGGCCCGTCACGCGGAGCATCACGCGACGGGCCAGGGCAGCCGGGCCTCGAGCACGAAGCGACGGAGGTCCTCGTCGATGCCGGCCGCGAAGACGCCCCCGGCGAGCTCGGTGCGTTCCCGCAGGCCGACGAGCCCCAGGCCCGTGCCGGGGATGACCGACGTCGGCTGACCGACGCCGAGCGGATTGGTGACGCTCACCACGAGCGACTCGCCCGGCGCGCCGCTCACGTGCACCTCGACCTTCGCCGTCGGCGCATGCTTGCCGGCATTCGTCAGCGCCTCCTGCACCAGCCGGTAGGCGGTGCGGCCAACGGCAGGCGGCAGGGTCTCGAAGTGCGGGAGATCGAGGTCGAGGACGATCCGCGCGCCCGCGCCCCGCCACTCCTCGACCAGGTGCGGCACGGCCGTGAGGGTCGGCTGCGGCGGCTCGGGCGCCATGGCCCGTCCCCCGCCGACGGCACCGGGACGGCCGTCCCCGTCGACCACGTCGTCGCCCGCGCCGGTCCCAGCTCCCGCCAGCGAGTCGCCGACGCGCATCACGCCGATCACCGTGCGCAGCTCCTCGAGGGCGTCGTGCGCCGTCGCCCGGATCACGCCTGCCGCGCGCGCGATCTCCTCCGGCGGCGCATCGGGCCGAAACTCGAGCGCGCCCGCGTGGACCGACAGCAGCGACATCCGATGGGCCAGCACGTCGTGCATCTCGCGCGCGATCCGGGTGCGCTCCGACGCCCGGGCCTGGTCGATCCGCAGCGCCTGCTCACTCTCCGCACGCACCGCCCGCTCCTCGAGCGTGGCAAGGAGTTCGCGGCGCGCACCGGCGTAGAGCCCCCAAGCGCCGACGCCGAGCGTCACGATCACGCCGAAGGTGAGATTCGACCACATGGTCGAGTCGCTCGACGTGATCGGCCAGAGCAGCATCACGACGGGGGTGGCGACCAGCATCAGTCCGATCACGACCTTCGCGGCGCGCGGTCGACCGTAGGCCCCGGCGGCATAGACGGCGATGAACGATCCGAAGCCGACACCCGGTGCGATGAATGAGACGGCTGCGACGAGCGCCGCGACGGAGATCGGTCGTTGCCGTCGGAAGCACAGCAGGATCACCACGATCGGTAGCGCGACGAGGTCGACGATCAGCATGAGCTCTCTGGTGGCCTCCCGTCCCTCGTCGGCGACCTCGACGTGGGTGAGCGTCGCGAACCCGATGGTCGCGACGATCGCGAGGATGTCCCAGATCCAGGTGCGCGCCGAGCGCGTGGTCGTCGAGCGGTCGAAGTCGTCGACGCCGCCGTGACGCAGATCATCGACGTAGACAGCCGCCTGGGCACGGAGACGCGAGACGCGACCGGCGTGCTCGACGCCGGCGGGCGCGGTGCCACGGCCTTGCGCGTCGGCTGCCCCACCGGCAGGCGGGCTCGTCGCCTCACTGCCCGTCGGGCGTGCTGCCTGGGCGGTTTCGGCCATCGGGTTCCAGCCTACGCCCGCACGCGCGCCCCGGACACGGCCATCGGTCGTCGCCTCCGCAACGAAGGTCGGCATCGCCCAGACCGAAGTCGCAGCACCCGCGACCTTCGTTTCCACACCCCGTCCGACCGGCCCGAACCGACCGTCCACGGGCCGCCCACCGGACCTCCGTCCGCCGCCCCACAGCCGTAGCGGCCGACCCCTCACCGGGGCGACGATGACCCCATGATCGAATTCAGCCACCTCACCAAACGGTTCGGGGACCACGTCGCCATCGACGACATCACGTTCCGCTGCGACCCCGGAACCGTGACCGGCTTCCTCGGCCCCAACGGCGCCGGCAAGTCGACCACGATGCGGGCGCTCGTCGGCCTCACCATCCCCACGAGCGGAACGGCCCTGATCGACGGCAAGCCGTACGGCGCGATGGGCAACCCGGCCCGCCGCATCGGCGTGCTGCTCGACGCCTCGGCGCAGCACCCGGGCCGCACCGGCCGCGAGACGCTGGCCCTCTCGGCGCGCGTGCTCGGCATGCCGCAGTCGCGCGTGGAGGAGCTGCTCGAGCTCGTGCAGCTCGCCGGCCCGGCGAGCAAGAAACGGGTCGGCGACTACTCGCTCGGCATGCGCCAGCGCCTCGGCATCGCCCATGCCCTCCTCGGCGACCCGGGCATCCTCGTGCTCGACGAGCCCGCCAACGGCCTCGACCCCGAAGGCATCCGTTGGATGCGCGGGCTCCTGCGCGACTTCGCCGACCGCGGCGGCACCGTGATCCTCTCCTCGCACCTCCTCAGCGAGGTCGAGGCCGTCGCCGACCGCTTCGTGATCGTGAGCAACGGGCGCGTGCAGCTCACCGGCTCCAAGGAGGAGCTGCTCGGCGGCACCTCGACCGTTGTCGGAAGTCCCGACCCGGCCGCCCTGGAGCGCGCGCTGCAGGTCGCCGACCTCACCTTCACCGCGCAGGGTTCGACGTTCTCCGTCGCCGCCGATCCGATCGACGTGGGCACCGCCGCCCTGCGCGGCCAGGTGGTCCTCACGGAGCTGCGCGCCGCCGGCGCCGACCTCGAAGGCCTCTTCATGGAGCTCACGAGCAGCCACTCCCACGACAACCACGACGCCACCGGAGGTCGACCGACCTTCGTCCAGGCCAACAAGCAGGAGGTGACGGCATGAGCGCCGTGACCGGTCTTCCCACCCGTTCGAAGGAGGCGTCGACCTCCGTCCCGATGACCACGCTCGTCGGGGTCGAGCTCCGCAAGATGGTCGACACCCGCGCCGGCCGGTGGCTGCTGATCGGCGTCGCCGCCGTGACGGTCCTCGTACTCGGCATCGCCCTCGCCACCGGTGATGCGGGCACCCGCTCGTTCACCAACCTCTTCTCGCTGGCGCAGCTGCCGCTGAGCATCCTCATCCCGGTGCTCGGCGTGCTGGCGGCGACGAGCGAGTGGAGCCAGCGCACCGTCCTCACCACGTTCGCGCTCGTGCCGTCGCGCTCACGCATCGTGTCGGCGAAGGTGCTGGCGGCGATGTCGCTGGCGCTCCTGACCGTGGTCTTCGCGCTGGTGGTCGCCGCGGCCGCCGCCGCGGTCGCGCCGATCTTCGGCGCCGTCGACTCCGACTGGAGCCTGCCGATCGGTGACCTGCTGCAGGTCGTCGTCTACCAGCAGCTCAACATGCTGCTCGGCGTCGCCCTCGGCACGCTGCTGCTCAACTCGGCCCTCGCGATCGTCCTGTACTTCGTGCTGCCGACCATCTGGAGCGGCCTGACCGACTCGATCTCGGCACTCGCCGATGCGCAGCGCTGGCTCGACACGAGCACCACCTGGATGCGTCTCGTCGATCCGGACGTCGCCATGACCGGCACCCATTGGGCCCAGGCCGGCGCCACGGCCCTGCTGTGGATCGCGGTGCCGCTGGCCATCGGCGTCACCCGGATCCTGCGCCGGGAGGTCGACTGACGTCATGCCGAGCGATCATCTGATCTGGAGCTCGATCCCCACCCTGGCGCCGGGCGGCCCTGCCCCCGGCGCCGCTCGGCGTCGTCGCACCGACGCCGTCGCGCGGAGGCTCCAGGCCGAGCGCGCCGCCATGGCTGCGATCACGGCGTGGCAGGGCGAGGCGAGTCGCGACCGCGGCGCGTCGCACGCCAGAGCTCCGGGGTGCCGCTCGTGACCCGGGCCGACTCGACTTCGCGGAAGGCGTCCGCCTAGCGTCACCCACGGACCGATGCCCCACACCGACGACGACATCCGCAAGACGATCGACGCGTTGCTGGCGCAGCGCGACGACGGCAAGACGATCTGCCCGTCGGAGGTCGCCCGCGCCCTCGAGCCCGACGACTGGCGACCGCTGATGGACCAGGTGCGCGGCGTGGCCGTCGACGAGGTGCGGGCCGGCCGGCTCGTGATCACGCAGGGCGGCGAAGCGGTCGAGCCTCCCTTCCACGGCCCCATCCGACTCGGCCGTCCCTGAGCCGACGACGCGCCTCTCCGGCACCTCGAACTAGTCTGAGGCGCGATGCGTGCGCTCTCCCTCCATCCCGACGTGGTCGTCGTGACGTCGTCGGTCTGGAAGACGTCGGCGACGCTCGTGCGCGGGCCCGGCGAGCAGCCCGAATCGATCCTCGTCGACTCCCCCGTGCTGCCGGTCGAACTCGACGCGGTCGCCACGCTCGCGGAGAACGGCGGCTTCGACGTGCGCGGCCTGATCGCGACGCACGCCGACTGGGATCACCTGCTCGGCCGGCTCGCCTTTCCGGACGCCGCCCTCGGCCTCGACGAGCGCAGCGCCGCGCGGATCACGG
>JAURVW010000257.1 GCA_030655275.1 Solirubrobacteraceae bacterium | reverse complement strand
TCCTCCGCCGCCTCGGCGACCTGGGTCTCGGTGAAGGGGTTCTGCGCCGGGGCGAGCGGACCGAGGCGGGTGCGCGTGCAGATCAGGTTCAGCAGCGAACCCGGCTCCAAGCCCAGCAGGCGCTCGATGTCCTCCACCGCGGACAGAGACCGCGAACCCTCGGGGTGGCGCTCGCCGGAGCGCCAGTAGCTGAGGGTCGCGACCGAGATCGGATTCGCGCGCTCGGTCAGCGTGCGGTGCAACCAGGACAGCGAGACGCCCCGCGCGGTGATGGCGCCGGAGAACGCCTCTGCGAACGCGCTTCGCGTCTCGACCCGCTTGTCAGCCATGTGCCCTCCGGCCGACACGTTATCGTCCGGAGGAATGACATTCGGGGAGTCACCCGATATACTGCGTCGCGCTCATCGGTTCACGAGTCATTCCGACCTCGCGCGGGTGCACTCGGTCAGAGCACCGACTGCGCGCGAGTCAGCACGTCGCGCAGGATCTGCTCGATCTCACGGAACTCGGCGGGGCCGACGGTGAGCGGAGGAGCGAGCTGGATGACGGGGTCCCCGCGGTCGTCCGCCCGGCAGTACAGGCCGGCCTCGAACAGCGCGGGGGAGAGGAAGCCGCGCAGCAGTCGTTCGGACTCCGCGTCGTCGAACGTCAGCCGGGTCGCCTTGTCCTTCACGAGTTCGATGCCGAAGAAGTAGCCGTCGCCGCGCACGTCGCCGACGAGCGGCAGATCGAGCAGCTTCTCGAGCTCGGTGCGGAACACGGGCGAGTTCTCGCGCACCCGCGCGTTGAGTCCCTCCTCGTCGAAGATCGCGAGGTTCTCCAGCGCGACCGCGGCCGACACGGGATGGCCCCCGAAGGTGTAGCCGTGCGGGAAGGAGACGTCGCCGTGCGAGAACGGCTCGTAGATGCGGTCGCTGACGATCGTGGCGCCGATCGGGGAGTATCCGCTGGTCATGCCCTTCGCGCAGGTGATCATGTCGGGCACGTAGCCGAGTCCGGTGCAGGCGAAGGTGTGGCCGAGTCGTCCGAACGCGCAGATCACCTCGTCCGAGACGAGCAGCACGTCGTGGCGGTCGCAGATCTCGCGCACCCGGGCGAAGTAGCCCGGAGGCGGCGGGAAGCAGCCGCCGGAGTTCTGCA
>JAURVW010000256.1 GCA_030655275.1 Solirubrobacteraceae bacterium | reverse complement strand
TGCACGCGGGTGTTCATCTCCAGGAAGAAGTAGTCCTTGCCCTGGAGCATGCCCTCGATCGTGCCGGCGCCGACGTAGTTGACGGCCTTGGCGGCGTCGATGCCGATCTTGCCGATCGCCTGACGCATCTCCTCGTCGACGACCCAGCTCGGGGCCGGCGCCTCCTCGATGAGCTTCTGGTGACGACGCTGGATGGAGCAGTCGCGCTCGCCGAGGTGGATGCAGTTGCCGTGCTTGTCGGCGATGATCTGGATCTCGACGTGGCGCGGGTTCGGCAGGTAACGCTCGAGGTAGACGGTGCCGTCGGAGAAGAACTTCTCGCCCTCACGGCTGGCGCCCTCGTAGGCGTCCTTGAGGTCCTTCTCCTCGAGGGCGACGCGGAAGCCCTTGCCGCCGCCGCCGGAGGCCGCCTTCACCGCGACCGGGAAGCCGATCTCGTTCTTGGCGATCTCGAGCGCCTCTTCGTACGTGTCGACCGACTCCGTGGTGCCCGGGACGATCGGCACGCCGGCCTTCTTCATCAGGTCGCGGGCCTTCGTCTTGGAACCCATCGAGTCGATGGCCGAGGCGGGCGGGCCGATGAAGGTGATGCCCTCGGCCTCGAGGCGCTCGACGAACGGAGCGTTCTCGGCGAGGAAGCCGTAGCCGGGGTGCACGGCGTCGGCGCCGGACTCCTTGATGACCTCGACGATCTTGTCGACGTTGAGGTAGCTCTCCGCGGCGGGGCCGGGCCCGAGCAGGTAGGCCTCGTCGGCGCGCTTGACGTGGAGGGCGTCACGGTCGAGCTCGGAATACACCGCGACGGTCGCGATGCCGAGCTCCTCGCATGCGCGCATGACGCGGATGGCGATCTCGCCCCGGTTGGCAATCAGGACCTTGCTAAACACGGGCGCGATGTTACCCACCCGAGCGTGCCGCCTGACCCTTCGTCGTCCCTGGCCGGTGCAACCGAGGTGAATCGACCTGTCCAAACGCCGACGGCGAGACCGGCGACTCGCCGCTCGCCCGGGCCGGTCGCGTCCTCCGTACCCGAGTGGGTTCTGCACCGCCAGGCCCCCAGAAGCCGCTCCGCCCGCGGGCCGACGCGCCGCAACGGGCGTCCCATGTTCAGGTGCAACCCAAAAGTCCGCCGCCGACTGGCCGATGATCAGTCCATGGCCAGGATCTCCACGCTGATCGCCGCGGTTCGCGAAGTGATCGACACGCGCGATCTGGCGACGGGTCTGCTCAAACGTCACGCCTTCGAGCAGTCGGTCGACGACTGGATCGGCGGCGGCGACGCACGGCGCCCCGCCACCACGCTCCTCATGGTGCAGGTCGGCGAGGCCGGCAAGCCGCTGGCAGAGCGCCCCGACCGCGAGATCCTCGAAGAGCTGGCCCGCTCCGTGCAGACGCTGCTGCGCGCGACCGACATCGCCGGGCGCGTCGACGACGACACCCTCGGCATCCTCCTTCCCTCCACGCCCGTCAAGCAGGGCACGCGTGCCGCCGAGCGCATCCTGGAAGCGTTCCGCAACAGTTCGCGCGCCCAGCGTGGCAATCTCGTCGCGACGATCGGCGTCTCCGGCGCGGGCAATCTCGAGCCGTGGCTCGCCGCGCTGCAGGCGCTCCGTGAGGCCCGGCTCGCCGGTGGCGACCGCGTGGTCGTCGCGCCGGAGCGGTACGCCACGGTGGCCGAACCGCTCACGGTCGCCAAGCCGGCCGACGCCGCCGACGCGCCGTCGGGCGACGCCCCGCTGACCTGATCGGGCCCCGGCGCATCGAATCGCGCCTGAGCCTCCAACCCTGACCAGCCCCGCCACGCGCAGGGCTGGCGCCTAGCCACTCGGATCCGTACCGTGGTCGGCATGTACCGCTCGCTCCTCGCCGGTTCCGCCACCCTCCTCGCGGCCCTCAGCCTCTCGGCCTGCACCTCGCAGACCCAGAAGTGCAACGACGGCGTGTGCGACATCGACCTGAGTGGCGTCGGCTCGACCGTCGAGCTCGGCGGCGACGGTGGTAGCGACCTCGAGTTGGTCTCGGCGTCGGGCAAGACCGCCAAGGTGAAGCTGGACGGCAAGGAGGGCCAGCTCACCGTCGGTCAGCTGGTGCCGCTGCGCGGCGGCACGCTCGAGCTGGTCGAGGTCGAAGGGGAGAACGAGATCCAGCTTCGCGTGAAGGGTTCGAGCGGCGACGGAGCCCCCGCAACGGGCGCCGACGCGAAGTAGAACCGGGCTTCCGGGCGGCCTGGTCAGGTGGCTGACAGGTCCGCGGCCGCGCCAAGGTGGGTGACGCGAAACGTCGTCGAAAAGAGCCCGATTTGCAGGATTTTCAGCAGACGGCCACCCTGCGCTGGCGGATCGGCCGGGGCCAGCCGGCCGGGGCCTTCGGTCCAGAACGGACCGAGCGATACGGCACAGATTCGGTATGGCAGGGCCGTGGCGGAGCTGGAGAGGTTCAGTGGTAGCACCAGCGCGACGATGACCCGGACCATGAGCCACCTCTCAGCCCTCTCCGTCGTCCTCAGCGGCGCTTCCGAAGAGTCCCACGACCTGATCACCGGCGCCCTTGCGCCCACCACCTTTCGCCGCGCCGTCGACGCCTGGGCCCACGGCGGTTCGGCCGGCCAGATGCGCTCCTCCTCGCTGCTGCTGATGCACATCGACTGGCCCGAGACGGCCGAGGACGCCGCCCCGACCCGCCGCGAGCGCGGCGACCTGTTGCGCGCCGCCGCCTCGTGCGTCGCCGCCAACCTCCGCGACAGCGACGTCTTCGGCCGCGCCGACGCCACCACCCTCGGCCTGTTGCTGCCGAGCACCTCCACCTACACGGCCGAGGGCATCGCCCGCCGCCTGCGCGCCGCCGTCTCCGCCCGGGTCCGCTTCCGCGGCCAGGCCGTCACGCTGAGTGTCGGCCTCACGCAGGCGATCTCCGAGCAGCCGTGGCGCGAGGCCCACGAGGCGCTGCGCATCGCCCAGGAGGCGGGCGGCGACGTGACCGTGCTTGCCGAGGCCATCGCGTACGACGAGCGGGTCGCTGCCTAGAGGC
>JAURVW010000253.1 GCA_030655275.1 Solirubrobacteraceae bacterium | reverse complement strand
CCCTCTCCAGCACGCTGCACGAGGTCGCTGCACGACTGACGGCCGCGACGACCGCGGCGTCGGCGGCCCGGGCGCTGCGCGACGCCCTGGCGCCCGACGGCGAACTCGACGATCGCGGCCGCGACCTCGCCAAGCGCCGGCAGGATCTCGGCGGGGTTCGTGCGGAGCTGGAGGCCGACGTGCGTGCGTCGATCGCCGAGCTCGAGAAGATCGCCGCCGATCGCGCGGCCCACGCCGCACTCTCCGAGGAGCACGCCACCCTCGCCGGCAAGGTCCGGACGGCCCAGGAGGCCCACCTCGAGGCACGCGCCGCCTACCTCAGCGCCCGCGAGGCACGCCTCGACGCGATGGCGGCCGAGCTCGCCGCCGGCCTCGAGCCCGGCGAGGCCTGCCCCGTCTGTGGCGCCGTCGACCATCCGCATCCAGCCGGTGGCGGCAGCGGCCATGACCTCCGCGCCGCCGAGTCGGCCGCCGAGCTCGTCGCGACGGAACGCCAGGCTTCGTTGGCGGCGGCCCAGGGCGCGCTCGACACGTGCGCCGGACGACTCGCCTCCTACGACCTCGCTCAGCTCGAGGCCCTTGCGACGGCCACGACCGAGCGTGCCGCGTCGCGGCGCGAGGCCCTCACGCAACTCGCCGCCGAGGATGCCGCGTTCGTGGCGGAAGGCGAAGCGCTCGACGCCGAGGTCGCCGCGAAGCGCGCTGCGGTCGCCGCGGTCCAGGCCGCCGAGGAGACCGTCGGTCGGGTCGAACGCGAGCATGCCGCCACGCGCGAAGCGCTTGCAACGGCCACGGCGCAGGTCGGCGACGGTCCCGTCCCCTCCCCTGCCGACCTCGACACGATCGAGGCGCAGCTCCGCCGGATCGACGCCGAGGTTGCCGGCGCTGTCGACGCGCGGGACCGGATCCGCGCGCTGGAAGCAGAGGTCGACCGCCAGCGGGCGCGCAGCGTCCAGGCGCGAGCCTCCGTCGCCGAGCATCAGCAGGCCGCCCGCGGACTTCGATCGCAGGCCGCGGGCCTGCAGGCCGAGCTCATCAGCTTCCGCGGCCAACACGAGACGGTCGCGGCAGCAGCCACGGCCGCGCTCCATCACGCCAGGGCGTTGGAGGCGGCCGTCCAGGTCCTCGCCGACTACCGGACCGGGGTACGAGAGCGGGACTTCGTCGCGAACCAGCTCCGGGAGATCGCCGAGCGCGACGCCGCCGCGGCGATCCTCACCGACGAAGACCCATCCGACGTGCACGAGCGCGTGACGTTCCGGGCCCGCCGTCGCGCCGAATCCGCCGAGCTCGCGACCGACGCTGCCGCCGAGCTGCGTGAAGCGACGCGCTGCCAGGTCGCGGTGGCCGAGGCCGATGCCTCGCTCAAGCGCGCCCTTGCCGCCCTCGGTCCTGCGGCCGAGGCGGCCGAGCGCGTGATCCGGCTCGACGCGACCGTTCGCGGCACCGGCGACAACCTCCGCAAGATCTCCCTCGCGACCTACGTGCTGGCGGCGCGCCTCGAGGAGGTCGCGGCCGCCGCGACGGGGCACCTGCTGCGGATGTCGTCCGGGCGCTACGAGCTGCTCCATCACGACGACCGGTACGGCGGTGGCCCGGCAGGCCTCGGCCTTCGTGTGCGCGATGGCTGGACCGGCGAGGAGCGCGACACCGCCACGCTCTCCGGCGGTGAGGCCTTCTACGCGTCGCTAGCGCTGGCGCTCGGCCTGGCCGAGGTCGTCACGAACGAGGCCGGCGGCCGCCCGCTCGACACCCTCCTCGTGGACGAGGGCTTCGGCTCACTCGATGCCGACACCCTCGAGGAGGTGCTCGGCGAACTCGACCAGCTCCGGGCCGCCGGTCGCTCGATCGGCCTCGTGAGCCACGTCCCCGCCCTGGCCGAGCGCATCCCCGCGCAGCTGCGCGTCACGCCCGGCCGGGCCGGCTCGATGGCGAAGGTCGTCGTCGGCGCGACCGTCTGACCGGGCCGTCGGGCGACCGGCTCGCCGAGCGGCCCGGCCAAGCCGAGCCGCGCGGCCGCTCGTCGGAGGCCCGAGCCCCCTGCGCGCCTAGCCGTGGACCTCGCCGGAGGCCTCCGGGTGGAGCTGCAGCGTCACCTCGCCGGACTCGCCCGTGCGGATCCGGTAGGTCTGCTCGATCGCCTGCACGAAGATCTTGCCGTCGCCGACGTTGCCGGTGCGGGCGTGCTGGAGGATCACGTCGACGACGGCCTGTACGTCCTCGGTCGCCACGGCGCACTCGAGCTTGAGCTTCGGGCGCAGGTAGTTCGTCACGGAGGAGCCGCGGTACTGCTCCGTGATGCCGCGCTGGCGGCCGGAGCCCTTCACCTCGCAGACGGAGATGCTCGGAAAGCCCTTCGTCAGCAGCTCCTCGCGGATCGGCTCGAACGCCTCGTGGCGGATGTAGGCGGTGATCATCTTCACGACTGGGACTCCTGGGGCGTCGACTCGGCCGACGCATGACGCATGGGTGATGGGCTCAGGCCCCACGGAGCGAGCTCCGCCTCGGGGATGAACTGCTCGGGGTAGCCATACATACCGTGCTCGGAGATGTCGAGTCCGGCGACCTCGTGGTCGTAGGACACGCGCACTCCGTAGACGGCGTGGATCAGGCGGAAGGTCGCGTAGCTGGCGACGAAGACGAACGTGGAGAGCACGATGAGTCCGGCGACCTGTGCGATGAGCTGGGATCCCGACGGGTCGTACCAGAGGCCGCCACCCGGATCGCCGATCTTGTTGTACTGGGCGAACACCGGCGCGGAGAAGATGCCGCAGGAGATCGTGCCCCAGATGCCGCAGATGCCGTGGGCGCTGAGCGCGCCGACGGGGTCGTCGATGTGGCGGTCGATCGCGTACACCGCCAACGGGACGATCGCCCCGGCGACGGCACCGATGATCGGCGCCGGCCAAGTGTGGATGTAGCCCGCGGGCGCGGTGATCGCGACGAGGCCGGCGATCATGCCGTTGCCCGCCATGCCGATGTCGATCGTGTGCGTCTTCCAGTGGGCGACGAGCACGGCGGCGATCGTGCCGGCCCCGCCGGAGATCAGGGTGATCACGATGATCTGGCCCGCGCGACCGTCGCCGGCGCCGAGGGCCGTGCCGCCGTTGAAGCCCACCCAGCCGATCATCAGCAGCGTGACGCCGAGGCCGAACAGCGGCATGTTGTGGCCCGGGATCGCGCGCGGGGAACCGTCCGGCGCGTACTTGCCGGCGCGCGGCCCGAGCACCAGGATCGCCGCCAGGCCCGCGATGGCCGGGACGACGCCGACCACGGCCGAGCCGGCGAAGTCCTGCATGCCGACGATGCCGGTGCCGAGCCAGTCGCCCACCTGGAGAAAGCCGCCACCGAAGATCCAGTGCGCGGCGATCGGGTAGATCACGGAGGCGAACACGATCCCGAACGCCACGTAGACGCCGAACTTGATGCGCTCGAGGGTGGGGCCCCACACGATCGCGAGCGCGACGGCCGCGAACGCGAACTGGAAGAGGAACTTCGCCTCGATCGTCGCCTGCGAGACGGCGAGCACCGGGAACGAGTTCTCGGCCGCCGCTGCGGCGACCGGGCCGGTGTCGGCGAGGAAGAACCCGTGGTTGCCGATCAGGCCGCCGGCGTCGGGACCGAACGCGAAGGCGAACCCGACCGCCCAGAACGCGAGGACCGCCACCGAGAAGTTGATGAGGATCTTCGCGACGACGGTGCCCGAGTTCTTGCCGCGCGAGAAGCCGACCTCCAGAAGGAGGAACCCCGGCTGCATGAGGAGCACGAGCACCGCGGCGAAGATCACGAAGAACGTGTCGACGGCGGCGCCTGGCGACAGCGAGCCGGCGATGGCGTCGCTGGTGGTGGCCGCCCCCGCGATCGCAGGGTGGGCCAGCAGCCCGAGGGCTGCACCGACCGCCGTGAGAGCTCGGCGTCCGGTCAGAGGAGGAAGCACGGGAGCGTGGTCCTTCGGGTCGTGGAAACGAGACCGGGGACCTTGTCGCCCGCGCTCGGCGGACCGGTTGTCCAGATGGACAAAGATCGCTCCACACGTTTGTACGGGTGGAGCGGGGCACTCCCGTCGCCCGGATCACCGGGCGACGATCGCGGCGACCGACCGGAGCCGGCCGCCGCGGTGCGTCAGCTAGCCGTCGTGGGCCTGGAGGGTCTCCGGACCGAACTCGCCGGTTCGGATGCGGATGACCTGCTCGAGGGCGGAGATGAAGATCTTTCCGTCGCCGACCTCGCCCGTCTGGCCGTGCGCGAGGATCGTCTGCACGACGGTGTCGACCTCGGCGGTGTCGACGGCGCACTCGATCTTCACCATCGGACGGAGGTAGTTCGTCAGCTTGGCGCCGCGGTAGCTCTCGACGACGCCCTTCTGGCGCCCCGACCCCTTCACCTCGGCGATCGAGATGCTGGGCAGGCCCTTCTCCAGGAGCTGGGCCCGAATCGGTTCGAACGCCTCGTGCCGGACGTATGCGGTGATGAGTTTCACGGTGGTTGCTCCCGGAGCGGTGTGGGCGTGAGCCCGAAAAGGTGGGTGGTGGACAGCGGGTCCGCCTGAGCCGAAGCTCCGACGGACCCGTGCTCTGCCCCATCAGCCCCTGGCTAGCCCTTGGCTGCCTCGGCAGCGTCCGGGTGCGCCTGGAGCGTCTCCTCACCGGATTCGCCAGTGCGAATCCGGTAGGTCTGTTCGATCGGGGAGACGAAGATCTTTCCGTCTCCGACGTTGCCGGTCCGGGCGTGCTTGAGGATCGTGTCCACGATCGTCTGCACGTCTCCGTCCGACACCGCACACTCGATCTTGAGCTTCGGGCGCAGGTAGTTCGTGACCGAGGATCCGCGGTACTGCTCCGTGATCCCCTTCTGACGTCCCGAGCCCTTCACGTCGGTGATGCTCATGCTGGGGAACCCGAGCTCGAGCAGCTCCGACCGGATCGGCTCGAACGCGTCGTGCCGGATGTAGGCCGTGATCATCTTCATGACCTAGACCTCCTGCGGGGTGGCCGACGCGGCGACCGCACCGGCGCTCGTGAGCGTCGGGGTGGAGCCGTAGCCGACGAGCTCGGCCTCCGGGATGAACTGCTCCGGGTAGCCGTACATGCCGTGCTCGGAGATGTCGAGACCGGCGATCTCCTCGTCGGCCGTGACGCGCAGGCCGATGGTGAGGTCGATCAGCTTGAACACCGCGAACGAGACGACGAACACGAAGGCCATCGTCGCCGCGACGCCGACCGCCTGGACCCACAGCTGCGTGATGCCGCCGCCGTAGAACAGGCCGGCCTCGCCCACACCGCGGAGCTCGGCGAGCTTCGGGGTGGTGAAGAGACCGCAGGCGAGGGTGCCCCAGATGCCGGCGACACCGTGGGCCGACAGGACGCCGACCGGGTCGTCGATCTTCTTCTCGATGAGGACCACCGAGAAGACGACGAGGATGCCGGCGACGAGGCCGATGATCACGCCGCCCAGCGGGGAGACGTAACCGGACGGGGCGGTC
>JAURVW010000738.1 GCA_030655275.1 Solirubrobacteraceae bacterium | reverse complement strand
TCATGCCGCCCATCGAGACACCGACGACGTGCGCGGATTCGAGGTCGAGCGCCGAGAGGAGGTTGGAGGTGTCCTTCGCCATGCTGCCGAGCGTGTACTGCTCATCACCGATGCGGCGACGCAGCAGCTCGCGCGGGCCGGGTGGACGGTTGGTGGCGTGCGTCGAGCGGCCCACGTCGCGGTTGTCGAAGCGGATCACGCGGTAGCCGGCGTCGGCGATCGCGGAGCAGAGGTCGTCGGGCCAGGAAAGAAGCTGCTGGCCGAGACCGGCGATCAGGAGGACCGCAGGCGCGGACTCCTCGCCGAAGCTCTGCGCGCAGAGCTGGTACCCGCGGCCGACGTCGACCATGCGTTCGGGGCTGGGCTGGTGCGTGGTGGGGGCCATCGGCTCGCTCGAATCGGAGGCGCTCCCGGTGACTGGGGCACGGTACACGGGCGTACCGGGGAGCGGTACGTCACTGTACCACGATGGGGGTGGGTGGTCGAGGGCGCCGCTCAGGCGGCGCGACGGTCCGCCGGCTCAAAAGGGCCGTGCCGGTCGACTTTCGGGAGATCGACCGGTGAGAGGAGCTCGGGTCGGTCCTCGGCCTGGATGAGGGTGATCCATTGCGGGAGGACCGCCTCGAACGCGGAGAACACGCCCGTGTCGAGCTTTGTTCCGGCCTCGCCCGACATGATCTCGATCACCTTCTCGGGCGGCAGGGCTCCGCGATAGGGACGCTCGGCGCTGAGGGCCTCCCCGACGTCGGCGACGGCGAGGATGCGGTCGTCGAGGCCGAGGTCGTCGCCCGTGAGGCCGTGCGGGTAGCCGCTGCCGTCGAGTCGTTCGTGGTGGGTCAGCGCGAGGCGGGCCATGTCGGCGAGCACCGGGATGCGCGAGAGGACGGCCGTACCGGCCTCCGGGTGGCCACGCATGGCGAGCCACTCGTCGGCGTCGAGCTTGCCGGGCTTGTCGAGGATGAGGTTCGAGATGCCGAGCTTGCCGAGGTCGTGCAGCTGGCCGGCGCGGTAGAGCCGACCGGCCTCCGTCTCGCCGAGGCCCAGCTCGAGCGCCAGGAGCGCGGCGATCTGTGCGACGCCGCGGGAGTGGCGGGCGGTGTACGGCGTCTTGGCGTCGACGATCTGGCCGAACGCGTCGGCGACAGCGTCGAGGCGGCTGTCGTCGGCGATGATCGCGCCGGAGCGCGGCTCCAAGGCGCGGACGTCGGGGCGGGCGAGGCCGGCCCAGAAGGCGTCGTCGGTGGCGTGTTCGACGACCACGCGCACGAGCGCGGGGTCGAACCAGGTGCCGCTGCGGGCCTGCGCCATCTCGCAGGCCGCGGTTCGCCCGCCGCTCACCCAGAAGATCTCGAGGGTCTGCGCGATGCACATGATCCGGCCGAGCATCGGGATCGCCTCACCGGCGAGGCCGTAGGGGTAGCCGCCGCCGTCCCAGTGCTCGTCGAGGGCGCGGATGGCGTGAGCAGAGTCCGCGGAGAGACCGATGCCGAGGGCGATCTGCGCGCCGCGCTCGCACCGCAGTTCGGTGAGCTGGGCGGCGCCGGCGGCACCGCTGGCCACGAGCGCGCGCACGCGACCGAGTTTGGTGCGGAGGCCGCCGCCCGGCGCGGTGTGGCGAAGGGTGTGGATGGCCGAGACGCGTTTGCTGCGGTGGTTCTGCAGGCGGCGGGACGCCTTCACGAAGCCGTCGTCGTTGGCGTAGAGCTCGGCGATGGGGGCGGCGTTGACCGAGCAGCCCGCATCCTTGAGGAGCAGCGCGTAGTAGAGCGCGGCGCGATCGTCCTCGGGTAGGCCGATGCGTTCGGCGATGCGCATCCCGAGCAGACAGGAGCGCTCCGCGTGGCCGGGAGGATGGCCCTCGGTGAGATCGAGCGCGTGTGAGAGGCCGGCGAGGACGTCGGAGAGGTGGAGCTCCACACGCTGCTCATCGGCGTCGGCCGCGAATGGCGCAGTCCTGGCCTGACTGGCTGGACCATCGTTGGAACCGGTCGACGCCATCTCGGTGGGTTGCGGGTCGCCGGTGAGGCCGAGATCGTGACGGCTGGACGGTGCCGTCGCGCGTCACAGCGGGAGCGTCAGCTGGGCCTCGTCGCGGCGAGCCCGCGCCTTGCGTGGTGGAGCTTCCTCGAACGTCGCCGACCGCACACCGAGCAGGCGGACCGGGGCGTCGATTGCCTCCCGCTCCAGCAGCATCCGGGCGGTGGACCGGATCGTCTCCGGGTCGCGGGTGGGGTCGTCGACGGAGAAGGCGCGGGTCTTCGTCGTCCAGTCGGCGAAGCGCACCTTGATGCCGATCGTGCGGCCCGCGAGGTCCTTGCGCTCCAGGTCGCGGGCGAGCTGCTCGGAGAGCGCATCGAGGGCGGCGAGGATCTGGCCGGGGTCGGTGATGTCCTCCGGGAAGGTGGTCTCGCGTGAGCAGGACTTGATCTCCCGGTCGACCTGCACCGGGCTGTGGTCGATGAAGTGCGCGAGCGCATGGAGGCGCGGGCCGGCGCCGGTGCCCACGCCGGTGGTGAGTTGCTCGGTGCTGCGGCGCTGCAGCTCTCCGATCGTGGTGATGCCGAGCTCGGCGAGCCGTTCGGCGGTGCGTGGGCCGATGCCGCCGAGTTTGCGGACCGAGGCGTCGGCGAAGGCTGCGCAGGCCTGCTCGCGGGAGAGGACGGCGAAGCCGCGCGGCTTGGCGGCGCCGCTCGTCGTCTTCGCCACGAGGCGGTTCGGCCCGATACCGGCCGAGATCACCATGCCCGTCGCCTCCTCGACCGCGGCGATGGCCTCGCGCATCGCGGTGAGTGGCTTCTCGAGCGCGGTGAGGTCGACGTACGCCTCGTCGATCCCGGCCTGCTGCACCACGTCGAACCGCTCGCGCACCATCGTCCACACCGCCACGCTGATGTCGCGGTAGTAGGCCATGTCGGGCGGGATGACGACGGCGGTCGGGCACAGCGCGCGGGCTCGGGCCATCGGCATCGCGGAGTCGACGCCGAAGCGGCGCGCCTCGTACGAGGCGGTGGTGACCACGGAGCGGGGCCCGAGTCCACCGACGACGAGCGGCAGGCCGCGCAGGTCCGGGCGGCGCAGGAGCTCGGCCGAGGCGTAGAACGCGTCGATGTCGCAGTGCGCGATCACGCGACGTGGGCCGTCCGGATCGACGGTCGGCTCCGGTGACGGCGGCTCCCGCATCCCCAACAGCGTAGAGGGGCGAACGGATGTTCCCATCCGTTCGCCCCTCTGCGTGGTGGTCGCTCGTCGCGTGCTGCGGGGGGAGCTAGTGGGCCGCGAGGCCTACTTGCACTTGACGATGCGCTGGCTCGCCGTGTCACGGGCGACGCCGGAGGCGTCGGTGACGGAGAGTCGCAGGGTGAGCGTGGCCTTCTTCGCGCAGCGCGGCACCTTGACCTTGGCGACGACCGTCGAGCCGGCGGCCGAGAAGGTCATGGCGGAGCGGGCGACGATGCGGCAGGCCTGCTTGGCGCAGCGCTCGATCTCGATGGTGCCCTTGCCGGTCGCGCCGACGAAGGACGCCGAGAGCGTGAGCAGGCCGGTCTTCTTGGCGGACGGGACCCGGTTGACCTTGCTCTGGAAGATGCCGATGCCGGTGCCGCCGACCGGGCTCTTGGCGGTCTTGTTGAGGCCGGGGCCGGCGACGCCGCTCGCCGAGCCGGTCCCCGGGCTGACCGAGCCGGCGGTGCGGCTCGTGCCACCCGGCGAGGGGACGAACGTGCTGCCGGTACGGGTCGCGTTGATCCAGTCGGCGACCGCGATGACACGCGTCTCGAACGCCGGGGCGAAGGCGCCGCCGGTCGCGGCGTCGCACGGATCCGGGCCGGTCGACGTGATGCCCCAGAGGACGGGGCGGCCGGCGGCGTCGAAGCGCATGAGCGGGCCGCCGGAGTCGCCGAAGCACGTGGCCTGGCGGGTCGGACCGGGGAGGTAGCAGTCGGCGTAGCCGACCGAGTCCGGGTTGTACTGGCCGCAGGCGGCCGCGTTGACCTGCTCGAGGCGGCCGCTGCGCAGGGTGCCGCTCGAGGCGCTGTTGGACGCCTGCGAGCGGCCGAAGCCGGCCACGTTGTCGGCGCTGCCGATCGAGTACGCATCGGGGGTGCGCGGGTCGGGCAGGCTCACGGGAGTCGCCGGGACGGTCGACTCCAGCTCGATCAGGGCTGCATCCCAGGAGGCGTTGCTCCAGGAGAAGCCGGGGTGCACGACGGTGGAGACCGCGCCGATCAGGTGGTCTCCGGCCGATGCGACCGAGGTGATGCCGGGGGCGACGAACACGTCCGCGGGGGCGAGCGCCTTCGTCGCGTCGTTGCTCTGCGCGAGGCAGTGCGCAGCGGTGGCGACCCAGTTGGGGGCGATGAGGGTGCCGGTGCACAGGCGCGTGCCCTGGGCGTCGGTCGCGAAGATCGCGACGACGGCGCCCCAGCGGCCGTTGGCGGTGACGTCGGCGGGGGAGACGACGTTGCCGCTGATGACACGACCCTCTGCTGCGGAGGCGGCGGTGGGGGAGACCAGCACGGCCGGGAGGAGCAAGGACATCACCAGAGCGATGCGGCCGATCCGTGGCCTGTTCGTCTCAACGGACGAGCGGGCTCCATGCCCGAGCCGGCTGAGCCGACGCTTGATGATTTCCATGGAGCACTCATCGGGTGGTTGGACCGGTCTTCTGAGTCTCGAACGGACGGGCGTCCTACCCGTCTGCCGCTCTGTGGCTGCGTGCACAGAATGTTCGCCAGCGAACTAACCCTGCAAATGGCATAGTTTTAGTGGTACTGAAGCGTTCTTCCTGAATGGTCGTCAAGACGTAGTGAGGCGTCCATCAACAGCGGTTCTGAGGGTGCTACGACGCACTTTGTAAGATTTCGCGCGGTCGGCATCGCGCTGGAAAGCGGAGTTTCGATGCTCCGCCAGCCGTTGCGAGCGAGAAGTCAAGCGTTTCGGCCATCGCTTCGTCGCGAAAAAGTATGTTCGCGTTCGACAGGGCCGAGCGGCCCCGGCCGGCCGGCCCGGCCCGTCGCCCGGTTTCAGGTGGGTCGCGACCTGGACATCTTCTGGACCCGGGTCCGGACGACGCCTGGAATTCGCGGCGATCGACATCGCCAGCTGGCCGCGATCGACGTTGCGAGCTGGTCTCGATCGACACCTCGAGCGCGTGCACCCTGCCCCAGGACGACGCAAGCCCCGCCTGGCGGGGCGGGGCTCACGGTTTCCAGTGCGGATGAGAGGACTCGAACCTCCACGGGATTGCTCCCACACGGACCTGAACCGTGCGCGACTACCAATTCCGCCACATCCGCATGGCAGGGCCGGGGACGATACCCAACGATCGCCTCACGCGCGTTGCGGTTGGCCGACCTGTGCTGTGACGTGTTGCACGCGAACGTTCGCGCGCGCGTACGCGAGGAAACGAACTTCCGGGCCAGGCAGCCGGGCTTTGTCGCGCGCCGGGCGGGCGCGAGCTGCGCGGCAGGAGGGTGAGACCGCGCCGTTCTCGTGTGTTTGCTAAGTTTGTCGCCGTCTCCTGCCGCCATCGTCTAGGGGACTAGGACGCTGCCCTCTCACGGCGGAAACCGGGGTTCGAATCCCCGTGGCGGTACTGCACGAAAGGCCCTCCGAGCAATCGGAGGGCCTTTTTCGTTCCGGATCAGTCTCGCGGTGCGTGGCGGTAGTGCAGCATCAGCACGTTGCCGTCGGGGTCGCGGAAGTGGGCCATGAAGCAGACGCCCGTGTCCATCGTGTCGGCGGCGAAGGCGACGCCCCGGGCCTCGAGCTCTGCCCGGGCTGCCTCCATGTCGTCGACGTGGAGGGCGATCGGAACGCTCAGGGGTTTGAACTCGATGCCGACCGACGCGGCATGCACCACGCTGAGGGTGAGATTGCCCGTCTCGAACTCCGCGCCGACGGCCGGTGCATCGCCTCGCTGGTAGACGGCCGAGGCCTCCAGCCCCAGCACGTCGCCGTAGAACTCGCGAGCAGCGTCGAGGTCCTGCGTGGGGATGGTGACGAAGTCGACGCCCGTCACGAGCTGGGTGCTGGCGTTCATGGTGGCCCTGAGTTTCGAGGAGCGAGCAGGGTCGATGCTCTCGGCCGGCGGTCGCCCGGTCAAGGGAGACGTCCTCGGCGCGCCCGGGTGAGCGGCCGGTCGGCGGTCGCTCAGGTCATCTGCGGCGCCGGACCGGATGGCCCGCGCAGGGTGCGCTTGCAGTAGAGGCGCAGGTGGTCCGACACCGGCTGGGGCGCCAGCGGGAGGACCTCCACGAGCGCGAGGACGCGTCGGCTCTCCTCCACGGTGAGTCGTCGCTCCGTGGTGAGCCGGGCTGAGAACTTCGCGGCCGCGCGGTCGTAGCGGGTGTCGCGCTGCTCGGCCATGAGTTCGAGCACGTCGAGGGCATCCGTGAGGGCGACGTCCGGCAGTTCGGCCAGCGCGGGGACGACGACGTCGAGATCGCGGGTGTTCATGGCTCGCTGGAAGCGCGTGTAGGCCGAACCCTGGGACGTCATCGCGTGCAGCGTATACGAACATATGTTCGCCATGTGCAAAGTCCGTTTCGATGGCGCCGGGCGGTCCGCAATCTGCGAGAAGAGCGCTCGCCGGGCAGGTCGCCGGCGCTGCCGGCCGCGACGCAGCGTGCCCTTGCCGCGCCCTTCAGTTCCGGGATGGCTGGTCGAAGCCTTGGGCGAGCGGACCTGCACCGGTCCGGCGAGGGAGGAGACCCGTCGACCGGGTGGAACTCCCGAGGAGCCCCGAGGAAGAGCCCCATGAGCGACACCGACACGACCACATCCGCCAAGCCCTTGCGCACGCCGACCGGCGGCAGGACCTCCGGGCTGGTCGGGGTCTCGTCGTTGATCGTCGCCCTCTCGGTGTTCTGGATCGCGACGGAGAACCACTACGGCAAGTGCGTCGAGGCGCAGGTCGCCAAGTACCCGGCGATCGGCGTCTCCGCGTTCAACACGGAGGACACCGGGCCGATCAAGCTTGCCTACGACGCCGAGCGCCGCGCGGCCGTCGACAAGTGCAAACGGTTCCTGTTCGTCTGATCGGGGTCTCCCGGCTGCGCCACGATCGGCCGGGGCTGGGTCGTCTACCGGATCGTGATGGGCTGGTTGGCCGGGGCTGAGCGCGGGCCACCGGTCAAACGTTCGTCGGACATTTCCGTATGGTCATGGTCCAATCAGCTGTGCGGGTTCAAGGTGTATCGGAGGCGCGACGACATCCGTGTTGAGTGTCTAGCAACACTCAACCTTTCTGATGATCGCGCCCCGCACCTTCACGCTCCGCTTCTGGCTCGTCGTTGCGCTCCTCGCGACGGGGCTGGCAGTGGTCGCGGGCGCCCTGCATCCGGCCGGCGCGGTCGCTGCGGCGAACGAGCCAGACTCCACCGATTCGGTGAGCGTCGTCCGCGAGGACTCCACTCGCAAGGTGCGCCTCTGCTACCGCCGGAGCGGCAAGCTCGGGGGCGCTGCGGTCTACATCGCGCAGACCAGCGATCTCAAGTGCCGCGCCGGCGACTCCGCGCTCTCCCTTCGCGTGCTCACCGGTACGTCGGTCCTCACGGACTCCGCGGGTGGGGCCATCGGACCGACCGGTGCAACCGGCGCAACGGGCTCGGCCGGAGCCACGGGCGCCACCGGCTCGACCGGCCCCGCCGGCCCGATCGGCGACACGGGCG
>JAURVW010000246.1 GCA_030655275.1 Solirubrobacteraceae bacterium | reverse complement strand
GCCAGCGCGAGGGCGGCGACCGCGCAGTCGGCGGCGATCACCCAGAGCGTGCGCGACCCGTACGGGCGGCGGGAGGACTGCGGCGCGGCCGCCGTCATCGCTTCTCCGGCGTCGTCGGCGCTGCCCGCAGCGCCGACGGGGTCGCCTGCTCCGTCCCCGTCAACCCCGACGGCGCGGGCTGCCCGGCCTCGCTGGACGCGGCGAGGGCACGTGACGCCGTGCTGGCGTTCGTCATCAGCTTGCGCAGCGTCGCCTGGTACTCGAGCAGCGACCCGACCTGCGAACCCCGCTTCCCCATGAACGCGCGCGTCTCCGCGTCCTGCTCGCGCTGCAGCCGCTTGCGGATCCTCGACACGACGGCGCGCGACGCGCACGCTCCGGCCAGCTTGCGCGCCTGCAGGCCCGGGTAGGCCTCGCGCTGTACGAGCGCCTGAAGGGCCTGGTTGACGGCGCCGGCCGCCGTCCGGCCCTTGGCGACGATCTGCCCCGTCTTCGGGTCGATCTGGATCTGCACGCCGCGGGAGAAGAAGCCCTTCGCGTCCCTGCCCCGGGTCTGCTCGGACCGCAGCGTCGAACTCGGCTTGGCCCGCGACGGCGTTCCCGATGGCGTGGTCGACACGTCAAAGGCCCCGAACGGCCTCAGCTCCTCCTCGAGCTGGTCGAGCGACGGCGGCGGCATCGTCGTCTGCGGCCACTCCTGCTCACCGAGCGGATCGACGCTCAGCGGGTAGTCACGCACGTGGATCTGAGACCGGCCGGACCCCAGCTCGAGCCGGATCGTCGGGGCGCCCGGGTCGCGGACCGGGCGGCGATACCGGCCGGCGTCGCCGGGGTAGGACCGCCCGAAAGCGACGAGCGCGCCGGCCACCGGCCTGGCGGGGCCGCGCCCGTCGGCGGGCCGCACGAAGCGCTGGTCGTATCCGAGCGCCGACGGCACGACCACCGTCTTCTTCTGCGCGGCGGAGGCGACGTGCAGCAGCCAGCTGCGATCGAGCGAGTAGTCGACCTCGAGGTTGAAGCAGCGGTCGGTCGGTAGGGCGACGACGAAACCACGCAGGTCGGAGCGGGCTCGGATCGTGGTGGTCGTGCGCTCCTCGGCGTCGAAGTCGCGCAGGTCGATGAGCATGGAGCCCAGGCCCGCGCGGTAGCCGGCGGGGCGCACGTCGAGCGGCCGGGTGATCGCGATGCGCTCGTCGCCGAACTGGCGGGCGACGGAGACGTCGGTGAGCTCGACGATCGCAGCGGGCGCGGCCAGTACGATCGCGAGGCCGCCGAACACCCAGGAGCGCGGATGGTCGATGGCGATCACGCCGCCGAGCGCGGCCGTGGCGAGCAGCAGGGCGACGGCCGCGAGCCCGAACACCGCCAGCCCCGTCGCGACCGCCGCCAGGGCGAGGAGCCCGAGCAGGGCCCCGAGCGCGAGCAGGGCCTCGACGATCGACCGGCCGATCTCGCCGCGCCAGCCGGCCTCGGCGTCGCTCGCGCCATCCGCCGGCATCATGAGCGCGAGCGCGGCGTAGACGAGCAGGCCGGCGCCGAACGGGATCAGGGTGACGAGCAGCGCGAGCCGCACCGTCCTGGGCTCCAGCTCCCAGCGGCGTGCGAGGCCCGCGCAGACGCCCAGCAGCGCACGGCCCTCGCCGCGTCGTGGCCGCCGGAACGTCACGCGGGGTCGGCCCCCGGGAAGGTCTCGGGCTTGCGGCTCCACATCACCAGCGCGCGGGCGATCGTCAGCGCGATCACGCTCAGGGCGATCACGACCGGGACGATCGGCACGCCGTCGCCCACGCCCGCGCCGGCGGTCGGGCCGCCGTCGCCGGGCCCGGCGACGGGCATCACGAGGAACTCGCCGTCGGCCGAGGTGGCCTCGTTGGAGGGCTCCGCCTGGGTCGTGACCTTCGGTTCCGGCGTCGTCGACGCAGGCGCCGGCGTGCTGCCGTCGGCTGTGGCGGCGGCCGCGTCGCCGTACCCGGCGCCGACCTGGCCACCCGGGGCGGTCGGCGTGGTCGTCTTGCCGGCGCCGTAGGTCGCGGGCTTCGCCGAGCCGGTGAGCTGACGATCGCGTGCGGCGGTGATCTGCGCCTCGCAGTCGGTGTACTCGGCGAGATCGGCCGGAAGGTCGCCGAGGGCGTCGCGGTAGTCGTCGAGCGAGTACGACGCCTTCATCGTGCCGTTCACGCAGTCGTTGATGATCTGCCCGCCATCGGCAGCGGCAGGCGACGCGGCGGCGGTCATCGACCACACGATGACGGTCAGGAGCGCCGCGAGGGCGCGCAGTCGTTGAGCAGGACGAGCGGAGCGGTGCATCGTGGCGCCAACTCTGACTCGCGCGTGCCGCCCTGCCTATCCGGTCTTGCCCTTGGACCTCTGCGGGATCTCCCGCAGACGGGCCGGATCGCGCGGCCCCGCTTGACCATCCGATGCGACACGCGCCGACCTACGATGCCCAGGTGTCGACTGCCCCTCCCCGCCCCGCCGACACGACCGACGGGCGATCGGCCGCCATCGCTGCTCCACGCCCGACGGGCGCCGGTGCTTCGGTGTGCGCCGGGGCGACGCTTGCCGCGACCATCCTCCTGGCGACGGGCCTCTCCGGCTGCGGACCCGACGTGGATGCGAAGGCCGCCGCGACTTCGCCGCCGGCGATCTCGCCACCGGCCGACCTGCCCACCGCCCGGCCGGTGCTGGCGAGTGTCGACGACCTCGCCTTCGACCCGTCCGGCCGGCTGCTCGCGCTCGACCGCGGCAAGGTCGCCGAGGTCGATGCGCAGGGCAAGCTCGGCCGCAGGGAGAGCCTCATTCGCGGCAAACGCGCGAGCTCGGCGTCGGGCGGCGGATTCTCCCCCGACGCCTCGGCGGTCGCGGTGTTCGTGGGGCTGAGCGTGCGGGTCGTCTCGCGGGCCAGCGGACGTGTTCGCTGGACGGCCGACCAGCCAGGCAGCGTGTACGACCAGCCGCAAGCGTTCTGGTCGACCGATGCCTCTCGCCTGTTGATCGAGGCGGACGGCCCTGCCCTCGCCCTCGATGCCCGAACCGGGAAGCGGCTGCGGTCGATCCGCGGCTTCTCCGGTTACTTCGGGCGCCATTCGTTTTCGCCGAAGGGCCGGTCGGTGGTCGTCGGCGCCGGCCACGGCGTCACGATGGTCTCGGTCGGATCGGGCGAGAAACGGGTGCTGCCGAAGGTGGAGCGGATCGACCGCGAGCCCGGCCTCGACCGTCCGGCCTGGTCGCCCGATGGCAAGCTGATCGCCGGGACCGGCGGCATGGCGCTCGACCTCGCGACCGGCCGGTTCCGTCGGCTCGGCACCTCGAGGTCGGGGACCGAGGTGGCCTGGTCGCCGGACGGCCGCTGGCTCGCGACCTTCGGCGTGCTCGAGGACGACGCCGACGAGGACGCCGGCCTGAGCGTGGTCGACGTCGCGTCGGGCGAGGAGACGGTGCTCGCCAGAGGCGGCGCCCGCGAGGAGCGCGGCGAACTCGCGTGGTCGGCCGACAGCAGGCAGGTCGCCTACGTCAGCCCACCGGGCTCGCCCTGTGCAGAGGAGTCCGGCGGCGGAGACCTCTGCTGAGCAGCCGCGCCCGGGGACGCGGCTCCCAGGTGTCCGCCTAGAGGGCGCCGCCGGCGGCGGGCGGCGCGTCGGTCTCGGCGCCGTCGCCGGCACCGAACTTCTCGCGGGAGATGAACTCCTCGGCGAGGAGCGGGTTCTCCTTCGCTCGCTGGACCACCTTGAGGAGGTCGTTCATCTTGGAGATCTCCTCGACCTGCTCCTTGAGGAACCAGAGCGTGAACTCCTCGGAGGTGAAGTCGTGGTTCTCGCGAGCGACGCGCGTGAGGGCGGTGATCTGCTCGGCGACGCGCTCCTCCTGGGCGAGGGCGAGGGCGACCGGCTCGACGATGTCCGCGAAGCCGTTCTTCGGGCCGTCGACGGCCGGGACGAGCACCTCGGCACCACGGTCCATCAGGTACTGGAGCATCATCATCGCGTGGTTGCGCTCCTCGATCGCCTGCTGGTAGAAGACCGCGGCGAGCTGCGGGAGCGTCTCGTTGTCGAAGTAGACCGCGATGGCGATGTACTGCTGTTCGGCAGCGAACTCGCTCGCGACCTGGGCGTTGAGCTTGCTGATGAACTCTGGGGCGACCATGGCCAGCAGGCTACCCGGCCGCGCCGAGCGAGCGGTCGTGGTCGACCGGACTCCGCGCGCGGCCGGCGCGCAGTCGAGCTGCGTCGGTCGTGGCCGCGGAGGACGCCAGAACTGGCGTGGCGCCCGGCCCTTCTGCGAACGCCGTCATTAGGTGTCCCTACTTCTCGCCACCCGAAATTCGACTTCTTCGCATCTCCGGGACTGGATTGGGATGGATTCGGGAGACCGTCTGCGCGCCTCCCTGCAATCCGGTAAACCGCCGCGGATGCAGGGCTTTCGCCATCAGTTGTTGCGGGCAGACAAGAGCGCCAACGCGTCTCTGTGCTCAATGACCAACCATGGCGGTCGGGTTTGTGTACGGTTCTTCCTGTGCCGACCACGGTGACCACGAAAAAGCGCTGCTGCAAGTCAGGGCCCAGGTGCAAGAAGTGCCCTGTCGTCATGAAGCGCCTCGAAGCCGCAGGCTTCGTCGAGCGTGAAAGCAAGCGTGAGTGGACGCCGACCGGCAAGGTCCCCAAGCGGGCGATGAAGGCCGCCCGCGCACGCTGAGCCTCCGGCAACTCACGGCACGAGGCCGGAGGCTCAGTGTGGGGTTCTCTCGTTCGACGAGGAACTCCGCGGACTACCCACGATCGTAGGGACTGGCGCGACTCACCACGCGCCGAACGGTCACAGAACGAGCGCCTGATCAGGGTGCAGTCAGGCGCCCCCGCCACGCCGGGCGCCGACTCCGCCTCGGTGGCAGGTCGACGGCGCCCCGCGACCTACGGCAGGTCGGCGACGACGTCGGCCAGCGACTTCTTCAGGCCCGTGAGGAACGGCAGCTCCTCGCGGGTGTGCCGCCGGGCCTGGGCGCCGCGCAGGTGGCGCATGAGGTCGACGATGCGCGTGAGCTCCTCGGCCTCGAACGACAGCAGCCACTCGTAGTCGCCGAGGGCGAAGGCGGAGATCGTGTTCGCGCGGACGTCCGGGTAGTCGCGACCCATCAGGCCGTGCTCACGCAGCTGCGCGGAGCGGTCGGCCGGCTCGAGCAGGTACCACTCCAGCGAGCGCACGAACGGGTAGACGCAGATGTACTTCTGCGGGTCCTCGCCGGCGAAGAACGCGGGCACGTGGCCCTTGTTGAACTCGGCCTCGCGGTGCACGCCGATGTTGGTCCACCACGGCGTGAGCGAGCGGCCCAGCCGCGTGTGCTGCAGGGCGACGAGCGCCTCCTGCAGGGCGTCAGCGCTCTGCGCGACCAGCCAGAACAGCAGGTCGGCCTCGGCCCGGAACCCGACGAGCGAGTAGGCGCCACGCAGGTGCGCGCCCTCGACGGACTCGAGCGCCTCGAGCGCCTCAGCGGCGGCGCTCGCACGCTCCGACGGCTCGATGCGGCGGTCGCCACGGTCGCCGGAATAGGCGGCGTAGAGCGCGTACTCCCACCCCTTCGGCTCGTTGCCGGAGATCGGCGGGACCTCGTACGTCTTCTGCTCTGACATCGCCGGGGACTCTATTCCCCGGCCACCCCGGTCCGCCGCGCCACGCGGCGCCTACTTGCCGCCGCCCTTGCGGAACGGCACGATCACGGAGGCCGGCCTCTTCGTCGCGACGTACGGCGCCTTGGCCGCCTTGCTCCACACGCCGCCGGCGCCGAGCGCCGTCACGTGGACGGTGCCGCCGAACTCCTTCGCCACCTTCGGGACGGTCGCGCTCGTCTTCCCCTGTCCGACCCGCAGGTACGACTCGGTGCCGTCCTTCGCGACGACCTGGATGCCGATCGCCGTGACCAGCTCCGCCTTCGCCCACGAGACCTTCAGCCCGGAGCCCTTGCGGACCGCCTTCACCTTCGTCGGGACCGGCGCCCGCAGCGTCGAGCGGACGGAGTACGACCCGAGCACGAGGTCCGGGAACTCGCTGCCGGCCG
>JAURVW010000242.1 GCA_030655275.1 Solirubrobacteraceae bacterium | reverse complement strand
GACGCCGGTCACGAGTTTCACCGTGTCGGCGAAGGTGTACGCGGAGAACAAGGGCAGCGACCGCGACGGCGACGGCATTGCCTGCGAGAAGGCCTGATCCGGAGCGACGGCATCGCCTGCGAGAAGGGGTCGATCTGCGCTTCGGTTTCGGCCGGGGTCGAGTCATCCCCCCGGAGTCGTTCAGCGCTTGCGGATGATGCCGTGGGGGCGGGTCGCCGTGAGGGTCGCGTCGGAGTGGGTGTCGAGGAACGTGTCGGTGGCGGTGCCGCAGGCTCCGGCGCCGGTGTAGTCGTCGAGGACGATGACGCCGCCGGGCGACAGGACGGGCCAGATGCGCTCGAGGCAGAGGGCGACCGGGTCGTGTCGGTCGCAATCGATGTGGGCGAGGGCGACGGGCCGTTCCGGGCGGAGCGTGTGCTCGAAGAGCCCGGCGTGCAGGGCGATGCGGGTGCCGTCGACACAGAGGCCCGCCGACGCGAATGCCTGCTCGACGGCGTGCACGAGGTCGTCGCGGTAGCCGTAGTAGTCGTCGCCGCCGATGCCGGCGGCCCGGCCACTCGTCACCTCGGCGTACCGCGCGTGGATCGACGGTGGGTCGTCCGGCCCGGGGGCGGGCATCATCCCGAACACGTCGTAGCCGGCGAACGGGCGGTCCCCCAGTTTCGCGAGCACGATCGCCGAACCGCCGAGAGCGACCCCGCACTCGATGAACGAGCCGTCGACGCCGTCGCGTTCCAAGGCCGCGACGAGTCGTTCGAGGCTTCGCAGCTTCTGCGGGGGCAGGTACGTGAGCCGTTCCCGTCGCACCTGCCGAGACACCTCGGACAGGCGCGTCGCGATCGCGGCCCGATAGATCCGACCCAGAAACGCCCGCACGCCCCGGAACCTAGTCAATGCGGGCGGCGGTGCCGACGGATGCATGCGGACGCGTGATCGGTGGCCCGGAGCAGCGGCGCCGTGAGGTGAGGGTGGGTGGTTCAGCCGGCGCCCGTGCCGCGGTGGCTCAGAGCACCGGCGCCCGAAGCGTGCACGGGGTACGGCCTCCGAAGGCGGGGTCGAGGGCGCGCAGGACGTGGGCGGTCGCGCGCGGGCTGTAGGTGATGGAGAAGTGGTCGCTGGCGTCGATCGCGCAGCCCTGCTGGAGCGGGATGTTGCGCACCGTCGCGCCGCCGGCCGGCGGGGTGACGGGCGAGGCCGAGGTCGGGACGGTGTCGGCGGGCCTCAGCTGGATGAAGGCGTCGGTGTACGGGCGGCTGATGATGTCGGTGCGGGTACCGATCATCGTGTACCTCACGCCGGGCAAGGTTTCGCCGCCGGCGTTCAGCTCGGTGAGCGCGGGGGAGCCGGAGAGGAGGTCGCCGGCGGCGTCGCCGGCGATGAGGCGCAGCACGGGCGTGAGGCCGCGCGCCTCGAGCGTCGTCTTGAATCCCAGGAGGTCGGTGCCGTGATTGGGCGTGGAGAGCCCGATGAGTGCATGGACCTTGTTGGTCGTGGCTGCGGCCGAGGTCGTGCTCGGGGGTTGGGCCGACGCGGCGTCCGCCGTCGACGGTGCCGCGGCGGCACCCCCGTCGAAGCGCAGGTAGGAGCGGGCCACGAGGCCACCCTGGGAGTAGCCGACGAGATCGACCTGGGCGGCGCCGGTGGCGGCGAGCACCTTGTCGACGAAGGTCGCGAGCTCCTTCGAGGACGACCGCACCGACTTCGTGCCGTTCACGCCCCCCAGCAGACCCTTGCCGTAGTCGAGGGCGAACACGCAGTAGCCCTGGCGGCGGATCGCCGGACTGAGCGACGCGAACGAGTTGAACATGTTCGCGTAGGTGCCGTGCAGCAGCACGACGGGGCGCGGATGACTCGCGGTCGGCTTGCAGTCCCAGTGATTCGCGCCGGCCGGGCTGAGGCCCGGGTTCGCCAGCGACCACGCCGCGGCGGCCGGGAACGAGCTGATCGTCGGGCCGTTCTTGGCGACGGCGGAGCCGGGCACCAGGAGCGCGACGGACAGACTGAGCGCGCCGACGAGCCGGCGAAGCGCGATGGATGGCACGAGGCCCCCGGGACGAGAGGTGGGACAAGGTCCCAGCGCGCGCGTGGCACGCACCGGAAACCAGTCCCCCACGGTACGGATGCGTCGCAGGGCCGTCAACACGATGGGATCGGCGTCGAACGTCGGGTTACCCCCTCGGGGAGGGGTGAATTCTGACGTTCGGCCCGCGGGAGTGATCGGGATCGGCGTCGAACGTCGGATTACCCCCTCGGGGAGGGGTGAATTTCGACGTTCGGCGCGGAGGGGGCGGCGGTAGGCTCCGCGCATGGCGCTTCCGCTGTCTCCGCCACTCGCCCCGCAGCTCGCGCGCGGGAAGACCGCGCTGCCGGACGAGGAGGGTTGGAGCTACGAGCCCAAATACGACGGCTTCCGCGCGATCGTGTTCGTCGACGACGGCGAGGTGCTGATCCTCTCGCGCGGCGGGAAGCAGCTCGAGCGGTACTTCCCGGAGCTCAGGTTTCCGGCGGGCCGCTACGTCCTCGACGGCGAGATCGTGATCGACGCAGCTTCCGGTGCCGCCGAGGCCGAGGACTTCGACGCGCTCTCCCAGCGCATCCACCCGGCGGCGTCGCGGATCGAGAAGCTGTCGGTCGAGACCCCGGCGCGATACATCGCCTTCGACCTTCTCGCCTCCGGCGACGAGGCCCTGCTCGAGCAGCCGTTCTCGGCCCGTCGCGAGGCGCTCGAAGCGCTGAACGCACCCGGATGGACCGACGACACCACGACCACCGTCAGCCCGATCGTCTACTCGGCGCAGGAGGCGCAGCAGTGGCTCTCCGGCCGCTTCGAAGGCGTGATCGCCAAGGTGCTCGATTCGCCGTACCTCCCCGGTGAGCGCAAGGCGATGCTCAAGATCAAGCGCCAGCGCACGATCGACGCCGTGATCGCGGGCTATCGCACCGGTAAGGAGGCGGGGACGGTGGGTTCGCTGATGCTGGGGCTCTACGCCGAGGACGGCAGCCTGCGGGTCGTCGGTCACACGAGCGGGCTCAAGGCCAAGGAGAAGCGCGAGCTCGTGCAGACCCTCGCGCCGTACGAGACGGGCGAGAGCGGCAGCGCCGACCCGAGCCGCTGGCGCCCCGACGAAGAGCTGGCCTGGGTGGCCCTGCGGCCGGAGCTCGTGATCGAGGTGCAGTTCGACCAGGTGAGCGCCGGGCGGATCCGCCACGGCGCCAAGCTCCTGCGCTGGCGCGACGACAAGGCGCCCGCCGAGTGCACGATCGACCAGCTCGACACCTGAGTCAGGCCTCGGACCCATGACGGGCCCTGAAGCGACGAAGGGGCGGCCCGAAGACCGCCCCCACGTTACGAATGTCCCAACGGTTGCCCGCCGGCCCAGCACACGACCTCACGTTGGCCACGCCTGGGCGTTCGCTGTGCTCAACCATTGAACTGGTTTCCGACACCACGATCAAACGCGGCATAACGGCATGATGCAACTTGGCGCGTTCGCGGTGCTAGGGTGCGCCGCCAAGCGGGCAAAACGGCCCGCTATCGCTGGCGGAATACGGATTTCGCCCTTGCCGCCCTCAGACCGGCGTGCGGAGCCGACACCGGCGCTCAGCGGAGCAGGAAAACCCCGATGCGGCGGCGAACTCCGTCCCACGATGCTTCATGCGACCTCGGTCAGCCAGCCCACGTCGCTCTCCGGCACGACGCCCGGGAGTACCCCGATCGCCGGTGGCGACGCCTGGGTCGTCCCCTTCGAGCCGGGCGCCCCGGCCTGGATCACGGTCGGCGCCCCGCAGATCCGCGTGATCGACCGCCGCGCCGCCAAGCGCGGAGCCCTCGCCGCAGCCGGCCGCTGAGCCATGCCGCTCCTGCGCTCCGGCCGCCCGCTCCCGCGCAGCTAGTCCACGACTCCGGCCGTACCGGCCGACCACCGCTGAGCCTCAGTACGGCAGCGACAGGTACTTCGTCTCGAGGTATTCCTCGATGCCCTCGGCCCCGCCTTCGCGGCCGTAGCCGGAGTGCTTGATCCCGCCGAACGGCGCGTCGGCTGCCGAGATCACGCCGCGGTTGAGGCCCACCATGCCCGACTCGAGCGCTGCCGCGACGCGGTGCCCGCGCGCGAGATCGGTGGTGAAGAGATACGAGATGAGGCCGTACTCGGTGCCGTTGGCCTCGGCGATCGCCTCCTCCTCCGTCTCGAACACGCGGATCGGGGCGACCGGACCGAAGATCTCCTCCTTCAGGAGGCGCGCGTCGTCGGGCACGTCGGTGAGGACCGTCGCCGCGTAGAAGTAGCCGGTGTCGCCGACCCGCTCCCCGCCGGTGGCGACCTTCGCCCCCTTCGCGGTCGCGTCGTCGACGAGTTCGCCGATC
>JAURVW010000239.1 GCA_030655275.1 Solirubrobacteraceae bacterium | reverse complement strand
AGCAGACACGAGGACTGCACTCCGTTCGACCCGCCTTTGCCGCTTCCGAAGGATCCGACGTCGCGCCATCCACCGGCCGCATCCGCGAGGTCGAACGAGTGCAGGCGCCCACCGGCGAAGTAGCCGTCGGGGGCGCTGACGGACGGCGTCCGGGACCATGCGAGGACGAGTCCGTAGCGGACCCGGACGTAGGGATCGGCGCAGTCGCCCAAGGGCGCCATCGCGACAGCCCGGCCGTCGACCCCGAAGGTGCACGAGGACGGCCGCAGGTAGAGCGAGTCTGGATCCACGGTCGCGGAGTCGAAATTCACGCTCGACGTGACCCTCGTCGCATCCTCGGCCGCATCGATGTCGACGCGCGTGGCGGACGGGCTCACGGGATTGGCGGCGAATGTGTTCGCCGAGGTCCGCAGGGTGCTGGGGTCGAGCAGACGTTCCCCGCGGCATGGTGCCTCGGCCGTCATGGCGCAGCGATCGAGGACCCGCACGTGCGCTCGTCCGGTTCGTTGGTCGAGACGCCGCAAGATCGTCAGCGCGCTCTGCCGTGCGGTCCAGCGACGGTGTATGACGCGACCGTCATTCTTCGCGCCGATCCGATACTCGAGCCGGCCGCGGTGCGACCGCACCTCGACCCAGGCGACGACGCCGTACCCGGCGTCGAAGTCCGCGATCCCGTACGAGATCCCGGCATGCGGACGATCGACGACCGTCACTCCTCGAACGCCCGCTGCCGCAGACGGGGTCGACGCTGCGAGCATCGCGGCCGCGACGGCGAACGCGACGAGCTTCGTGCGGCGCCGAAGCCACTGCAGGCCCGTCGTCGCTGCACTCGTCCGGCGCGACCGGGCGGGGCGCAAGAGGACCGTTCGGTTCGTGGGCATGTCTCGGAAACCCGGCGCGCCACCACAAGTTGCGCGGATATCGGGGGCTGAGCCGACACACCTCGCGCGGAATCGATCAGCTGGCCGGGAGCCCCACACGGCGCACGACGGTCACGCGTTGCTCCCGCGACTTGACCTTCACCGTCAGCTGCTGGGCGACCACCAGGTCCGTCCCGCGAGAGGCCAGACGAGCGCCGACGCCGCGAGGCGTGATCACCGGCGTGCCCATCGTGGGCGGCACACCTGGCTGGGAGAAGTCCCAGCTGGTGAGCGTCCCCTCTCCCGGCTCCTGCGATCCCGTGAGGGCCGGAGCATCGTCGTCGGGGGGCGTGGTCAGGACCACCGCTCGGTGCCCCACGATTGCCGTCGTGGTCGCGCCCGCGTTGCCGAGCTTGCCGGTCGAATGCGCGCCGACTCGAACCCAGCCGGTCGTAGGCGCTCGGAGATCGAGCGCGTAGACGTGTTCCACGAAGTGGTCGTCGGTGGAGGCGGAGGGGCGCCCGGCCCTGAACGTCGCGATCCGGCCGCGGAGCTGGACGTCGGACGGTGCATTGCAATCCGGCACCGCCGGGAGCACCGTCCGCTGCTGAACGCCGGGTGTGGCCAGCGTCGCTTCGCAGCTGCCGACCGGTTGCGGCACGGCCTCGGTCGACAGCGGTGGGTCGACCGGGCGGACCTCGAGCACGGTGCGGCCGTCGAGCGCTGCCCCGGTCCAGCGCTGATCGACACCGCTCCCGAAGAAGTCGACGAGCCAGGCGGGCCGGGTACGACGACCGGTCTCGACGTCGATCGCGTCGATGTCGCAGGTCGCCCGACCGCGGTCGATCTCGAGACAGCCGCCGCGCCCGGCCGCCACGACGACCCGGGCACGGCCCGTGGCGTTCGCGCCCCGGAGCAGGCGCAGCCGCCCTGGTGAGCGCTTGAGCGCGACGCTCTTCGTGCGGCCCCCCGGACTGGCGATCACGAGACGCGCCCGCCGCGGCACCTTGTCGGTTCGTGGCACGACGACCCAGGCCGCCCAGCCGTATCCCCCGACCACGGACGACACGGTGAAGCGTTCCTCGTCGTATCGAGCGAACTCGCGTTGGGGCGCCGCCGTCGCCGAGGCCGTCATGAGGAGCGTCGAGAGCACCGTCAGGACGGCGACCAGACCACGCAGGGGATGGGCAGCACGACGCATCATGCGAGTCCAAACCCGGCAAGGCGCCTCGAGTTGCGACGCGCCAGCGGTCGGGCCAAGACGTCAAGCTAGCGGCGCTGGGCGCCGCGTACCTCGGCGTCGATCCTCCCCGCCGGCCTCGCTACGCGGGCGCTCCCGCGCCCGTCGCCGCTTCGTGCAGCGACTCGAGCGTCACGAGCTTCACGCGCGGGCGACCCTGCGGCTCACCGGCGGCGGTCTCGACGGCGTCGATCGCCTGCCAGCCGGCCCAGTCGACCACGTTCGGCACGCGTTCGCGCACGAGCGCGTCGAGGCTCGCCGGATCCGGATCGGCCGGCGAGGCGAGGTGGCCCGTCGTGAGGTCGTGCAGGAGCTCGTTGACGGTGTCGGTCGCGCACTTCTTGTTCGTGCCGATCACGCCGCTCGGGCCGCGCTTGATCCACCCGGCCGTGTACTCGCCGTGCAGGTGGGTGCCGGCGTCGTTGGTCACGCGGCCGTCCTCGTTGCGGATGAGGCCGGAGCGCTCCTCGAACGGGATGCCGGCGAGCTCGACGCCCTTGTAGCCGACGGCCCGGAACACGAGCCCGGCCTCGAGCGTCTCGCGCTCGCCGGTGGGCTTCGCGCGCAGCGCGCCGCCGTCGGCCACGAGCTCGTTGCGCTCGAGCACCACGCGCTCGACCTTGCCATCGCCCTGGATCTCGACGGGGCTCACGAAGAACCGCAGCACGATCCGCTTCGGCGCACCCTTGAGGGGCCGGGCCGCGTACTCGCGCAGGATGTCGACGTTCTTGCGGGCGGTCGCCTCGCCGGCCTGGTCGAGCGCCGCCGCCGAGTGCTCGTCGAGCTCGAGATCGGCGGGATCGACGATCACGTCGACGTCGTCCATCTCGCCCAGCTCGAGGATCTCCGGATTGGTGAAGGCCGACTGCGCGGGGCCGCGACGACCGCAGATCACGACCTCCTTCACGCCACCGCCGGCGATGCCCTCGATGCCGTGGTCGGCGGTGTCGGTGGTCGACAGCTCCTCTTGCGTGAGGAGCAGCATGCGAGCCACGTCGATCGCGACGTTGCCGTTGCCGACGACGACCGCGCGCTCGGCCGAGAGGTCGAACTGCAGATCGGTGGCATCCGGGTGGCCGTTGTACCAGGCGACGAACGTCGTGGCCGGGAACGAACCGGGGAGATCCTCACCGTCGACCCACAGTTTGCGATCGGACTGTGCGCCCACGGTGTAGATCACCGCGTGGTACCGCTCCAGGAGCTCTTCGCGGGAGAGGTCACGGCCGAACTCCACGCCGCCGTAGAAGCGGAACAGCGGGTGGGCCGCGAGCTTGTCGTAGACGCGCGTGACCGACTTGATCTTCGGATGGTCCGGGGCGACGCCGGCGCGGACGAGCCCGAACGGCGTCGGGAGCTTGTCGAACAGGTCGACGCTCGCCACGAGCTCGGGGTGGTTGCGGTTCTTGAGGAGGTGGGCCGCTGCGTAGAAGCCCGAGGGTCCGGCGCCGACGATGGCGACGCGCAGGGGCGATTCAGCGGTACCGATCATGACCCCCCACGGTAGTAGGGACGTGGTCGTGAGCGCCGTCTCCGTCTAGAGCGCGGCGATCACCGCGTCGGCGAACTGGGACGTGCCGACGGCGGTCGGGTCGTCCTTGGTCTTCTTGAGGTCGTAGGTCACGTTCTTGCCCTCGGCGATGACGGCGGCGATCGCGCCCTCCATGCGGTCGGCGGCGTCGACCTCGCCGAGGTGGCGGAGCATGAGCACGCCGGACAGCATCACGGCGGTCGGGTTGAGCTTGTTGAGGCCGGCGAGGGTCGGCGCGGAGCCGTGCGTGGCCTCGAACACGGCGGCGTGGGTACCGATGTTGGCCCCGGGCGCGACGCCGAGCCCGCCGATCAGCCCGGCGCAGAGATCCGAGAGCAGGTCGCCGTAGAGGTTGGGGAGCACGATCACGTCGTACTCGTCGGGCCAGCTCACGAGCTGGTTGCAGAGGTTGTCGACGATGATCTCGGCGAACTCGATGTCGTCGTACTCCTTCGCGACCTCGCGGGCCGTTTCCAGGAACACGCCGTCGGAGAACTTCATGATGTTGGCCTTGTGGCCCGCGTGGACCTTCTTGCGGCCGTTGGCGCGGGCGTACTCGAAGGCCGAGCGCACGATCCGCTCGGAGCAGAACACCGAGATCGGCTTGATCGACACGCCGGAGTGCTCGCGGAGCTTGGCTCCCGTCACCTTCTCGACGAGCACCGAGAGCTCGTCGAAGCCCTCCGTGTCCTTCTCGAACTCGATGCCCGCGTAGACGTCCTCCGTGTTCTCGCGGAAGATCACGAGATCGGTCTCCGGGAAGCGGGTCCGCACGCCCTCGTACGACTTGCACGGGCGCACGCAGGCGTAGAGGTCGAGCTCCTTGCGCAGGAGCACGTTGATCGACCGGAAGCCGGAGCCCGACGGCGTCGTCGTGGGGCCCTTGATGCCGACCCCGTTGGCCTTGATCGACTCCAGGGTCGCGGGCGGGAACGGGTTGCCCGACCGCTCGAACTCGTCGAGGCCGG
>JAURVW010000075.1 GCA_030655275.1 Solirubrobacteraceae bacterium | reverse complement strand
GTCGTTGAGGCCGGAGGCGTTGCCGGCGGTGACGGTGCCGTCCTCGCGCTTGAACGCGGGCTTCAGCTTCGCGAGCGCCTCGAGGGAGATGTCGTCGCGGATGTGCTCGTCGGTGTCGACGACGACATCGCCCTTGCGGGTCTTCATCGTGACGGGCGCGATCTGGTCCTTGAAGCGGCCCTCGTCGCGGGCGGCGGCGGCCTTCTGGTGCGAGCGCAGGGCGAAGAGGTCCTGGTCCTCACGCGAGATCGTGTCGCGCTCGGAGAGGTTCTCGGCGGTGATGCCCATGTGGATCTTGCGGAACGGGTCGGTGAGGCCGCCGACGACCGGGTCGACCTGGCCGGTGTCGCCGAGGCGGGCGCCCCAGCGGCCGGACGGGTTCCAGTACGGCGCCTGGCTCATCGACTCCGCGCCGCCGGCCAGGGCGATCGCGGCGTCGCCGGTCTGGATGTGCATCGTCGCGGTGATGATCGACTGCACGCCGGAGCCGCAGAGGCGGTTCACCGTGAAGGCGGGCACCTCCTGCGGGATGCCGGCACCCATCGACACGACCCGGCCCATGTACATGTCGTCGGTGCTGGAGTGGATCACGTTGCCGATCACCGTGTGCTCGATCTGGTCGGGCGTGAGGCCGGAGCGCTCGATGGCGGCCTTCGCGGCGGTGACGCCGAGCGCGGTCGCGGCGACGTCCTTGAAGCCCTTGCCGTACGAACCGATCGGCGTGCGGGCGGCGGAGGTGATGACGACACCGGTCATGGCGGAGATCCTGGGGTGAAGGGGGCGGTCGGGGGCGCAGGCTGCGCCGGCGCGCGCGGGTGGTACCCACGTGCACCAAGGGGAGGTTGCCGTACGGGCGGCCAGCGGTGCGGCGCGGGGTCGCCGCGATGCTCAAGGCGAGTCGCGGCGTGTCGATCCCGGGAAGGTGAAGCAGTCGCATACGGCCGAGGCCGCGTTCGAGCGTCCCCGGGCCAATGGCCGCGGCGGCCGCCTCGCAAATCTCCTTGGGGTGTCTTGACCGATTTGCCCGACAGCCGTGTGACCCTCACGGCCAGGGACCTGTGGCTCAACCTGCTCTCGACGGCCGCTTTCGTGGCGCTCGTCTGGGTCACGGGCGACTGGTGGCTGGTGGGGGCCGCGGTCGCGATCCACGCGGTTGCGTTCGTGTACTACGTCGCCCGGTTGCATCGCGAGAGCGCACAGCGGTTGGTGCACGTGCCAGAGGGCGCGGTGCCGTGCGCGCGCTGCGAGGATCGCCCGCGCACGTCGGCCGGCTTCTGTGCGCCCTGTGGTGGACTCCTCGTGACCAGCCCGCTGCCGCTCGACCACCCGGCGTCACGGTTGGTCCGGACCTTCGAGACGGAGGACGTGGCGTCGATCGTCCCCAGCGTGGCGCCGACGGTCACCACGATCTCGGTCGAGGGCGGCGTCTCCACGTATTCGCGGGCGCGTTGGCTGCGAAGTGTCCGGTCCAGCTTTCGGAGTTCTGGCAGGCGTAGTGGAGCCGTGCTCGCTGCACACCTCGACCCCATGAACCGCGAGTACGTCTGGGTCCTCGTCCACGACCGCGCTACGGGCCGCCGACTCGTTCCGGCGATCGACGCAATCTTCCTCATGCGGTACTGGCTGCCGCACGGCCAGGTCGCCGAAGTCCGGTTCTACCCGGCGCTCGGTCCAACCGGCCTGGTCTGACGCGTCGCAGGGTCGCCACGATGCTCAAGGCGAGTCGGGGCGTGTCGATGTCCGGAGAGTGACGATGCCCGGATTTCGCTCATGAGGCTCCTTCGGTCCATCGTGATCCCGGTCGGTGCCGGGCTCTTCGTGTCGTTCGTCGTCCGTCGGATCGATGGGTCGTCGTCGGTGATCATCGCCCTCGGCATCCCGACGATGTTCGTCCTGTTCTTCCTGATTGTTCGGCGAGAGATGGACACAGTCGGGAAGGTCGGAACGCAAGACGTCGGTTGCCCTCGCTGCGAGGCCAGCCCGCGCACGTCCGCTGGATGGTGCGCAGCGTGTACGACACTGCTGGTGACCCACCCTCCGGGCCCGGACCACCCGATCCACCGCTACCTCGGGACGGCCCGCGGAGATCTCGATGGACTCGCGCGCTGCGTTGCCGACCGGGTCGTCGTTCGCCAAGCGAATGGACAGCAGTCGGACCTTTCCCGAGGTGCCTGGCGACGCACCCTGCGTTTCACCCGGCGGGTCTATCCGCACCTGCGATCCGAACTGCTCGGGCTGTACGTCGAGCCGGAGAACGTCGATGTCGTGTGGATGCACTCGACGGACCGCGGCGCCGGCCGCTTTTGGTTCCACGACCTGGATCTTCGGCTGGTCACGCGTCTTCGCTTCACGCACGATCTGATCTCCGAGTTCGTCTTCTCGCCGGCGTTGCCCACGGCACCGACGATGAACGTCGCGACGACCGACGTCGGCACCGCGACGCCGGCAGTGCCGCCCGCTTCCCCGTCTGGGTCCGTCGGACCTCCGACCCGCCGCTAGTCGCCCAGTACCGATGCGCTGCCTCGGCCGGTAGCGTCGAGCCCCATGGCGGGTGGGGCGAACGACAAGCGAGACGTGCGCTCGGGCTTCAGCCTGAAATCGCTCGTGGTGGCGCTCGCGTTCGGCGCGATCCTCGGGTTCGTCGCGGCCGCGACGGGGGTTCCGGTCTGGCTCGTGGTCCCGGCCGCGATGGTGGTCGCGTTCGGCGTGACCTTCGCCGTGCGGATGCGATCGATGATGGCCGTGCCGGAGACCGTCGTCCTCTGCGCCCGGTGCGAGACGCAGCCGCGTGGCGCAAGCGGATTCTGCGACGGCTGCCGGGAAGCGGTGCACGTGAGTCCGCTGCCGGAGGCGCATCCCGGGCATCGGTTCATCCTCGCGCTCGAGCGGGAGGACCTCAACGCGGCGGCTCCGTTCGTCGCCCCCAAGATCAGGTTCCGGATGGGGGACCGGCGGGTCGCGAAGCTCTCGCGCGAGGCGTGGCTGCGCAGTGCGCGCATCAGCATCTGGGCCTATCGCGAACGCGAGGGCACGATCCTCGGGCTCCACCTCGACCCGGCCAACGCCGACCACGTCTGGGCGCTCACGTACAACCGGGCTCGAGGTCGATTCGTGATCTTCCCGTCGGTCGACGCGACCACGCTCACCAGGTACGCGATCCCGCACGAACAGGTCGTCGCGATCGACATCGCGCCGGCGCTGCCGCCGCGCTGAGACGAATCAGGCGTCGGCGGCGGGCGGGTCGTCGCCCCAGATGAAGCGATCGGGTGGCTTTGGGCCGCCTGAGGAGCGACGGTCGATCGCACCCCGCGCGCGACGACCGGCAGTGCGCTGACGCCCCCGGTTGTCGCGGAGGACGAACCCCGCGGAGGGCTCCGGCGGTGTCGTCGTCGGGTCGCAGGCCGGCATGACCTGCGGGGCGGCGACGCCGGGTGCCGGGGTGGTCGGCCCGGGAACGAGCAGCCCGTCGAGGCCCCCCAGACCGTCGACCGCGCGCAGGAGCCGCAGGAGGTCCGGAAGCGAGATCGCCTCACCGGCCTCGGCCCGCCCGACGGTCGCGATCGAGACGCCGGCGGCAGCCGCCAGTGACTCCTGGGTGCCCGCATGCGCGCGGCGGGCGGCGGTGAGGCGCGCCCCGAGCTCGGCCAGGACGGCCTCGTCGGTGAGGAGGCTGGAGATCTGCATCGCGATGCGCCGCAGAGGTTAGGCAGCGCATCGGGCGTCGGCGGTGGGCCGGGCGAGCGCCCTCATCCTACGGTCCGCTGGAGACCGTCAGCGTCCAGGTGGAGGTGTAGTTCCCGATGCGCGCATGGGCGGGGACGTCGAGCGCGAACTGCATGCCGAGGTTCGTCGCGCCCATGCCGGTGCCGATCGCGGCGTTGAAGAGCTTGATGGCGGGCGGCGCCGCCGCGGCAGCCGGGATGGTGAGCGGCAGGCCGACGGCGTTCGTCGGAGCGGCGCAACGGCCGGCGCCGGCGGTCGGGTTGACGGTGAGCAGCTTCGCGGCGGTCGTCGGCAGGGTGCGCGAGCCGGTGGTGAAGGTGGTCGACGTGGCCGAGAGGCTCCAGCCGGCCTCGTTGCCGGTCTGGTCGTTCACGCTGAAGGAGGGCGTCGAGTAGATCCGTTGGTCGGCGCCCGTGAGCTGCGTCGTCGGGAACGAGACCGCCCCGGGCCCGGTGAGATTCAGGCCGCCGGCGCCGCATTCGCGCATGAGGACCAGCGTGTGCAGGATCGAGCGTCCGTTGTCGGTGCGGCTCACGGTGCGGGTCGCGGTGGTGCCGGCGCCCGTCGGCTCCCAGCCGGTGGCGGTCGCGACGTCGGTGCCGGCGCTGTTGACCTCGTCGCAGCCGAGCACCATCGGCGACTGGAACGACTGGTTGCCGGCGTCGTCCATCGTCGTGACGGAGTACCGCATGCTGCCGGACGCCGTGCCGTTGCTGTTCGGCAGCGTGCTGCTCGTGGAGATCACCGAGTCGATCGACTGGGCGGGGGTGCCGGCGATCGGATCGACGGTGTCGACGCCGTCGAAGGTCGTGATGCCGCCGGCAGTGGCGTCGATCGTCGTGCCGCCGTTGAAGGCGTAGTTCGCGGGCTCGGAGGCCGTGGCGACCTTGTAGAAGGTGGCGAGGCGCTGGTCGGCGTTCACGATCCCGGAGAGCCCTGGTACCAGGACCCAACCCGAGGGCGCCGTCGGCGCGGCGTTGGCGTTGGCGGTGCCGATGCTGGCGATCATCACGTCGTTCGTGACGGTGCCGGCCGGCTTGGCGAGCGTCAGCGTCGTGGTCGTGCCCTGCCCGCACGTCTTGCTCCGAAAGGTGACCGCCGCCGCATCGGCCTCGGCGGTGGAGCCGAGGAGGCAGGCCGCCAGCAGGCAACTGATGAGGGAGGTGGAAGGTCGCAAGGAAGCAGCTGGGACATCCCGCGCCGGGTCAACGACGCGGGTAACGCTGGGTATCTCTTCTGTTGTCGACCATTTCGGCGCACACTCAAGCGCCGAGGACCGGTGTCCGAGCGCGCGGGATCGCTGGGTCGCCCGACCGCCACGGCCAGGCGGGGCGTCGGAAGGGTGCTTGCAGCAAGCGGACAGAACCGCCTGGCGGGGTGGGTCGACCCCGCCGGAACGCGCTACTTCTCCTGGGCGCCGACCTTGAACGTCTCCGGGTCGGGGCCGCCGCGGCTGCCCTGGTCGAGCGCGGAGATCGTCGCGATCTCGTCGGTCGTGAGTTCGAAGCCGAGCACCTGGGCGTTCGAGCGGATCCGCTCGGGCGTCTTGGAGCGCGAGAGCACGACGTTGCCGAGGTGCAGGTTCCAGCGCAGCAGCACCTGTCCGACGTCGACGCCGTGGGCCTCGGCGATCTTCGTCACGGCCGGATCGTCGTTCAGGCGGCTCTGCGCGAGCGGGCTCCACGCCTCCGTGAGGATGCCGCGCTCGCCGTGCCAGGCGCGCAGCGAGATCTGGCTGTTGAGCGGATGGACCTCGATCTGGTTGGCCGCGGGCACGAGTGTGCCCTCGTTGAGCACGCGCTCCAGATGCTGCTCGGTGAAGTTCGAGACGCCGACGGCCTTGGCGAGGCCCGCGACGTTGAAGGTCTCCAGGGCCTGCCAGGTCTCCACGAAGCGGTCCTGGCTCGGGACCGGCCAGTGGATCAGGTAGAGGTCGACGTGGTCGAGGCCGAGCTTCTCCAGGCTCGCGTCGATCGCGCGCTTGGCCTCCTCCGTGCCGTGGTCGCGGTTCCACAGCTTCGTCGTCACGAACAGCTCGTCGCGCGGGATGCCGGAAGCTGCGATCGCCCGGCCCACGCCCTCCTCGTTCTCGTAGGCGGCGGCCGTGTCGATGTGGCGGAAGCCCGCCTCGAGCGCCTGCGACACCACCCGCTCGGCGTCGTCGGCCGGGATCTCCCACACGCCGAACCCGAGCTGCGGGATGCGCGCTCCGGTGTTGAGGAGGAGTTCGGGAATCTTGGTGGAG
This sequence comes from Solirubrobacteraceae bacterium, assembly GCA_030655275.1. Classification (GTDB taxonomy): domain Bacteria; phylum Actinomycetota; class Thermoleophilia; order Solirubrobacterales; family Solirubrobacteraceae; genus JAGIBJ01. The sequence continues at coordinate 1,171 of JAURVW010000075.1, read as the reverse complement.
GTCGAGTCGGGCATGGAGCGTCCCTTCGGAGATGCTGGTCGTGGCCTGACCAACGACGCTAGGAGCGTCGCCCGGGTCGTTCATGAACTGGACCTGGGCGGGCCGGTCGGTAGCGTGGGCCCATGGATCCCATCGACATCCTCCTGCGCGGCACCCTCGCGCTGGACATCGTCGGCTGGATCGTGCGCATCGTGGCGGTGCTGGTGGTGCCCGTGAACCGGCGGCCGTCGTCGGCGACGGCGTGGCTGATGCTGATCTTCCTCGTGCCCTACGTGGGGCTGATCGCGTTCCTGCTGATCGGCACGCCGAAGCTGCCGAAGGCGCGCCGCGCGAAGCAGCGACAGGTCAACGCCCGCATCCTCGAGCGCACGAAGGGCATGGACCACGTGCCCGCCGACGACCCGGGCCCGCCGTGGCTGCAGTCGGTCGTCACGCTCAACCGCCACCTCGGGGCGATGCCGCTCGTCACGGGCAACCACGCCCTGCTCCTGAGCGACTACGACGGGGCGATCACGGCGATGACCGAAGCCATCGACGCGGCCCACAAGTACGTGCACTGCGAGTTCTACATCCTGTCGCTCGACGAGGCGACGGCGCCGTTCTTCGATGCGCTCGCGCGGGCGAAGGCACGGGGCGTCTCGGTGCGGGTGATGTTCGACCACATCGGCTCGCTGCGATCGCCGGGTTACCGCAAGACGATCAAGGCCCTGCGCGCGAGCGGCGTCGACTGGCGACCGATGCTCCCCGTGCAGCCCTACCGCGGCAAGTACCAGCGACCCGACCTGCGCAACCACCGCAAGCTGCTCGTGATCGACGGCGACGTGGCCTTCATGGGCTCGCAGAACCTCATCCACCGCAGCTACAACAAGCGCGCGAACCGTCGCCGCGGCCTCATGTGGCAGGAGCTGATGGTGCGGCTCGAAGGCCCGATCGTCGGTGGCGTCGACGCCCTGTTCATCACCGACTGGTACTCCGAGACCGACGAGATCCTCACGGGCGAGATCGGCCGCGGCGACCCGTCGCTCGCGCTGTCGACCCTCGAGTGCCAGATCGTCCCGAGCGGCCCGGGCTTCGACGGCGAGAACAACCTCAAGCTCTTCAACTCGCTCATCTACAACGCTCGCGAGCGCCTGCGCATCGTGAGCCCGTACTTCGTGCCCGACGAGTCGCT
>JAURVW010000727.1 GCA_030655275.1 Solirubrobacteraceae bacterium | reverse complement strand
CGGTGCCGTCCGCGGCTGCGTCGCCCTCACCGACGCCGCCGCCGACCTCGGCAAGCGCCTGCAGCTCGAGATCAAGGCCATCGCGAAGGATCCGAACCAGAACCGCGTCACGACGGTCTTCTCCGAGACGACGGCCGTGATCACCGATCCGCCGCCGCCGGCGCCGGACGAGGTCCTGATCAACGGTGGAGGCGGCGGCCCGGTCCCGAACCCCACCTCCTCCCCGGTCCCGACGCCCGCCCCGACACCCGGACCGAAAGGGCTGGTCATCGAGGTGAGCGTGCCGAAGAAGGTCAAGGCCGGCGTCGAGATCAAGGCCCCGAAGTCGGTCGCCGGTTACAGGAAGGTCACCTATCAGTGGCTGCGCAACGGCAAGAAAATCAAGAAGGCCACGAAGCGCGTCTACCGCCTCACGAAGGCCGACCGCAACAAGAAGATCTCCTGCCGCATGACGCTCACGCCGGCCGCCGGCGGCGCCAAGGTCGTGATCACCACGACGCCGGTGAAGGTCCCGAAGAAGTAGGGCTCACGGACGGGGCAGGCCGGTCGACGCCTGCCCCGACACCGGACCACGAGTACCCATTCGGGGAATCCACCCATGCCCTATCGTAAATGCGGCATACTCCGCGGTGTTTTCAACGAATCGGCCTTCCGACCGTTGAACCCGCACCAGCAACCGCCCCGACGAGGACCAACATGAGCCTGACCATCGGCGATACCGCACCTGACTTCACGGCCGAGACCACGGACGGCACGATCAACTTCCACGAGTGGATCGGCGACTCCTGGGCCGTCCTCTTCTCCCACCCGCGCGACTTCACGCCGGTCTGCACCACCGAGCTCGGCTACATGGCGTTCATCAACGGCGACTTCGAGAAGCGCGGCGTCAAGACGATCGCCCTCTCCGTCGACCCGGTCGACAACCACGAGAAGTGGTTCGCCGACATCGAGGAGACGCAGGGTACGAAGCCCACGTTCCCGCTCATCGGCGACACCGACTTCAACGTCTCCAAGCTCTACGGCATGCTCCCGGGCGACGTCTCCGGTGATCCGACCGAGCGCACCCCGGCCCAGAACCAGACGCTGCGCAACGTGTTCGTGATCGGTCCGGACAAGAAGATCAAGCTCGTCCTCGTCTACCCGATGACGACCGGCCGCAACTTCGACGAGGTCCTGCGCGTCATCGACTCGCTCCAGCTCACCGCCAAGCACGCCGTCGCCACGCCGGCGCAGTGGAAGGCAGGCGAGGACGTCATCATCGCCGGCTCCGTCTCCAACGACGCCGCCAAGGAGAAGTACCCGGAGGGTTGGGACGAGCCCAAGCCGTACATCCGCATCGTGCCGTCGCCGGTGCCCGCCGAGGCCGGCGCCGCCAACTAGCCCGGCTCAGCCGGCTGCGAGCCGGTCCTTGAGCGCGACGACCCCGGCCGCCGTCGCCTGCGCGGCGGCCGGATCCAGGCGCCCGGCCTTCGTCTCCACGAGCAACCGCTCGTAGGCGAGCCGGGCGCCTCGCTCGTTCTGGCCGTAGAGCAGTAGGTCGAGACCGGCCTTCGTCGCGCGCACCGCGGCGTCCTTGCGGCCGTTGATCGCGGGGGTGTCGAAGGCGTCGCTGATCGTGAGGCCGGCGAAGCCGCGCTGGCCGAGCAGGGCGTAGGCCTTCGGATCGAGGACCGCCGGATTGGCGAGGCCGAGCGCCGGGTAGGTCGCGCTCGACATCATCACGAGCGAGGCGCGTGCCGCGCAGCGGTCGTACGGCGCGAGGTCGGCGGTGAGTTGCTCACCCGTCGCAGCGACGCGGACCCGCTGCAGATCCGTGTTCCCACGAGCTCGTCCGAGGCCAGGGAAGTGCTTGAGGGTCCCCGCGACGGAGGCCCGCTGGAGCCCGTCGACGAAGCCGCAGGCGGCGACGGCCGCCGTCTTCGGGTTGCGCGAGAAGGCGCGTTTGCCGAGGAACGAGTCCTTGGCGTCGGGCACGTCGGCGACGGGCGCGAGGTCGACGTTCACGCCAATCGAACGAAGCATGGTCCCGGTCGCCAGGCCCTGCCCTTCGGCCGTCGAGGCCGGACCGCCGGAGATGCCCATCCGCGCCGGGGTCATCGTGGGCGGGAACGACGGGATCCGCTTCACGTCGCCGCCCTCCTGGTCGATCATCACCAGCAGCGGTGGCTGGTCGAGCGAGGCGGCCGCCTGCTGCAGCAACGTGATGGCGGCCTTGGCCTTCGCGACGGTGGGCACGTTGTCGGCGAAGAGGATCACGCCACCGACGCGCCCCTCGCGCACGGCCTTCAGCACGCTGACCGTCGGCTTCGCTCCGCGGTATCCGGTCACGAGCCGCTGCCCGACCGCCTGCTCGAGCGTGAGGGTGCGCGTCGGCGCCGGGGTCGTCTGGGCCTCGGCCCGTTCGTCGCCACCGCAGGCCGCGCCGACCACGATCGCGGCGGTCAGCAGCCCGGCTGCGGCGAGTGACGTGAGGCGCGTCGTCATTGCCTCAGCCTCTCACGTGGGTGCGGCAACCGGTCGCAGGCGCCCGTCGCCGGAGCGCCCGCGACCGTGCACCGGGCGGACGTTGCGGCGCCCCGCAGCCGACTCGTGGCTAGGGCTGGGGGCAGGCGGTGGCGCGCGGCCTCCACTCGGAGTTGGTCGTGTCGAACTGCGAGGCCGAGACGGTCGGCGTCCCACCCTTGCTGTTGCGGGAGATGAGGTAGGACTGGACGGCGGCGTCGGTGTGGAGCCCGCCGGCATAGCCGACGAGGTCGAGGTCGTTGTCATCGCCGTTCAGGCTCACGGCGATGTCCTCGAGACCGTCCTGACCGGTCCCGAACACCTGGTTCTGCAGCGCCGGGGTCGACGAGCCGAGGTCGAGGCAGCCGTCGCCGTTGTCGGCCCCGTCGCTGCCGAGGACGAAGCGGATCCCGTACGTGTACGTGAAGGTCGCCGGCACACCCGGCGTCGGAACGCGCGGCTCGGCGATGACGTTGTTGCGGACCGTCGCGTTCACGGTGGCGTCGCCGTCGTTGTTGACCAGGTCGATCGCTGTGAACGCCGAGCCGCGGAAGTCGTTGCCTTCGATCCGGGTGTTCGCCGTTCCGTTGCCGTTGACGTTGTAGTAGACCGACGAGTTCGCCGCCGACCCGGAGAGGGCCTCGCCGACCGTGCCGATGGTGTTGTTGGTGAGCGTCCAACGCGCGGTCGCGGTGTTCGTCAGGCCGGCGAGGTTCAATGAGATGGCCGAGCCGTAGGGCCGCTCGATGTCGTTGTTGTCGATCACGACGGTCTGCGAGGCCTGCCCGCCGGCGCCGACGGAGATCCCGCCGCCGACCGACGTGTTGCCGCCCTGGTTGCCGGTTCCGCGGAAGACGTTCGCCTGGACCGTGATGTTCTGCGCGGCGGCGTTGGAGTTGTCGGTGGTGATCTGGATGTGGTCACCGCGGTTGAACGAGAACGTCGCATTGCGGATCGAGCCGGTCGTGTTCCCGGTGCCGTCGTTCTCGAGGCGGAAGCCGTCGTTGCCGATCGTCGCGCTGTTGGAACCGTAGGTGCCGCCGTCGAGCGCGAGGTTGCTGATCGTGGCCGCGTCGTTGACGATCGCGACGTTGTCCTCCGCATTGCCCGTGGCCGTGAGGCCCGTCAGCGTCACCGTGCCCGAGAGCTCGGTGAAGTCGAGCCCGTGCTCGGTCACGGCGTTGCCGTTGCCGGTCACCCGCGCGCTCGCGGTGAGCGAGAGGCCGTTCACGTTCGTGCCGCGGATGCCGTCGTCGGTGCCGTTCGTGACGTCGATCGAGGCGAGCTGCACGTCCCTCGTGTTGCTGAGGCTGATGCCCGCGCCGCTTGAACCCTGGATCGCGCCGCCCGTCCCGGCCGTGCCCGTTCCGGTCACCCGGAGGCCGCCGGTGCTCCCGGTGTCGGCGAGGAGGACGCCGTTGGTGGCGCCCGTCGAGGAGATCGACCGGAACGTGGCGTTGCCGGACGTGAAGTCGGGGCCGTTGACGCTCAGCGCCGTCCCCGACCCGGACACGATCGTGTTGCCCGCCCCCTGGACCGAGAGCGTTGCGGTCGTGCCGGAGGCGATCAGGCCGCCACCGGACGTCGTCGTGATCCCGAGCCCGCCGCCGGTGAGGTCGAGCGTGCCGGAGCCGGAGAGGTCGACGGCGGTGCTCCCGCCGGTGTTCAGGGTCTTCGTCGCACCCGAGAAGGTGAACGTGCCTCCGGTGTTCCCGGTGACGCTGATCCCGCCTCCGGCATCGGCGGAGTCGATGATGGTGCCGCTGACGCTGGTCGTGCCGCCGGTGCGGCCCGTGATCTGGGCCGAGGCGCCGGAACCGTTCGCGATCGAGCCGCCGTACGTCACCGCGCCGGAGCCGCCCGCGACGCGCAGCGCCGAGGTGGTCTGACCCCCGAGCGTGCCGCCCGTTGCGGAGACGGTGCCCGTCCCGAGGTCGTCGACGCGGATGCCGTAGGTGCCTCCGCCCGAGCTGACCGCGCCGAGCGTCACGGCCGGGGGAGCCGTCACGGTGGTGTTCGCGTCGGTGTTGACGTCGAGGGCGGTGCCGCCCGCACTGATCGAGCCGCCTGCGATGCTGATGCCGTTGGTGCTGTCGAGGCGCAGGGCGTCACCGGTGGCGCCCAGCGACAGTCCACCGAACGCGAGCCCGCCGGTGTTGCTCGTGATGGCCACGCCGGTCGTGACGCTCGTCGTGGTCACGGCGTCGATCGTGCCGGCGAGGGCCGTGCCCGCGATCGAGACGCCGGTGCCGCCGGAGGCCGTCACGCTGACCGTCCCGGTGTTGACGAGGGTCACGTTGCCGGCGTTGGTCAGGTTCAGGCCGGTCGACGAGGCGCCGGAGGAGCTGATGGTCGTGTCGGAGACGACCCACATGCCGGAGGTGCCGGACAGGGTGAGACCACTGCCGGCCGCGGCCGACGTGAGCGCCACGTCGGAGATGGTGCCGGAGACGTCGCCGGCGCCACCGGCGATGGCGGGTGCCGCTGCGGCCTGACTCTCGATGGTGAGGCCCTCGACGGTGTTGCCGTCGTCGACCGTCACGGAGCCGGCGATCGTCGGGCGGTCGGCAGGCTGGGTGTCGAGGAGCGTGTCGGAGCCGACGACGAGGTCGCGGGCCTCGCCCGTGAGGCGCTGGCCGGCGAGCAGCGAGACGCCGCCGGTGAGCTTCGTCGTGGTGCCGGTGCCCTCGTGGACGTAGATCCGGTCGTTGGCCGCGTTCGCGGCCGCGTCGGCCTCGGCGAGCGTGTCGAACGGTCGCGTCGACCCTCCGTCGCCGCCGTCGGCGTAGATGTTGTCGACGTACCAGACGCGTCCGGAGAGGACGATCTGCACGCTGCCATACGTGGTGGCGACGCCATCGGTGACGGCGTAGAGAACGGTGTCGACGCCCGTGTAGCCGATCGGCGGGTCGTAGTTGAAGGAACCGCTGGAGGTCCACGCGACCGTACCGCCCTCCGCGGAGTTCGTCGACGAGGCCGCCACGTTGACCGTGAGCGCACTCGGACCGTCGGCGTCGGTGTCGTTCGTGAGCACGTTGCCGGCCACGACGCGACGCACGGCGGCCCGGCCCGCCGGGGCCCCGGCGGCGAAGCCGTACGCCAGGCGCGTGTTGCCCACGCTCGTGTCGGCCTCCCCCATCACGGCCGGGGCGTCGTTGACCGCGGTCACGGTGACGGTCGCGGTCGTCGTGCCGGAGAGGCCGGGCGTGCCGTTGTCTCTCGCGCTGTAGGTGATCGTGCGCGCCGCGGTGCTCGGTGCGTCTGAACTGTTGGCGTACCGCACCGCACGGAGCGCGGCCTGGTAGGCCGCGACCGTGTCGGTCCCGGAGAGCGTGAGGACCCCGGTTCCGCCGTTGTAGCTGCCGGTGATGTTCGCCGTGTTCGTGAACGAGAGCACGTCCTGCCCGCTGGCGAAGTTCGCGGTGATCGCCACGCTCGCCCCCGTGACGTTCGCGCTGTCGACGTCGGTGACCACGAGTGCCGTGGAGATCACCGTCGCCGCGTCGTTCTCGGTGTAGCCCAGGGTGCCGCCACCGGAGAGCACCGGGGCGTCGTTGACGCCGACCAACAGCACCGGGTGCGTGGCGGCGGTCGAGGTCGCGTCCCCGTCGGTCGCGGTGAAGGCGACCGTGCGCGGGGAGGTCGGAGCGTCGGAGGTGTTCGAGAACGCCACCGAGCGCAGCGCGGCCTGGTAGTTCGCCACGCTGCTCGAACCGCTCAGCGTGAGCAGACCGGTCCCGGCCGCGTAGCTGCCCGTGATGCCGTTGCCCGGCGTGAAGGCGAGCGTGTCGCCCTGCGCCGTCGAGAAGCCGGTCGTCACCTGGGCCGTCGCGCCCGTGAGCGTCGTGCTGTCGACGTCGGCGACGACGAGCGCGTCGTCGACGACGACGGGGCTGCCGCCCTCCGCGAAGGTCGTCGTGTTGCCCGTCCCCGCGGTCAGCGTCGGCGCATCGGCGCGCTGCGCGAT
>JAURVW010000211.1 GCA_030655275.1 Solirubrobacteraceae bacterium | reverse complement strand
CGCAGATGAGCAAGGCCTTCGGCGCGCTGCTGCGCACCAGCTTCGAGATCTCGACCTCTCGGCCCGACGGGCCGGCGCAGTCGCTGCCGCTGCACCGCGCGGTCGTCGACGCGGTCATCGCGCGTTCGCCAGCCAAGGCCGAGCGCGCCATCATCGTGCTGATCGACGGCGCGAACGACGACATCGAGGAAGTGCTGGCGACGCGCAAGAAGCTGCCTTCGCTCGGCACGCCGGCGCCACGCTTGAAAGGCCGGCTGAAGGCGGTGGCGCGCTGACTTCTCGAGCGCCGCACGGCCGCGGCGTCACTTCGCCAGGTTGAACACCAGCGGCCCGCCGTCGCAGACGCCGTCGGACAGCACCAGCACGCGGTAGGCGCTTTCGGTCTCTTCGAGGATCGCGAGCGCCTCGGGCTTGGGCGCGTCGGCGCAGGTGTCGAACTTGACTGTCGAGAGGTCGAGCGCGGCGAGCATGCGCGGCTGCTGGATCGCGGTCGCGGCAGCGTCGGGGGTCCAGGCGGCGATCCGCCATGACGGGGTGCCGGCGGTCGGCCTGTCGTCGGGGCCGATCAGCAACAGGATCGACGGCCCGGCGGCCACCATGTCGCGGATGCCGCTGCCGGCACCGACACGCAGGTTCGCGAGCTGCGGCTGCAGATCGCCGTCACCGAACAGGGCGGCGGCCCCGACCGAGTAGACCGGTACGACGCCGTCGAGCGAGGGCGCGCGAAAGCCGAAGTAGAGGCGCCCGCCGCTCGCCGCCATGCCCTCGATGTTGAGGCCCGGCCGGCGCGCCATCTGCTCGTCGTTGCCGCCCGTGCCAACGCCCAGACAGCCATCGGCGTGGCGGCCGAGCAGCGGCTCGCGCTGCATCGACTCCCAGAGCCGCCGCGAGGCCTCCGGCGCGGGCGTGCCGGCCACCTTGAAGCGCAGCACCTGCCGCGCGAACGGGTTCGAAGCGCAGTCCTTGCGCTTGACCGAATGCGAGCCGACGACATAGAAGAATTCGCCGTCGCTTGCCGCGCCTTCGGCGTCGAGTTCCTTGCCGGCGGAAAGCAGGCGGAACGGTGCCTCCGTCGGCACGAGGCCACGACCGGCCAGCGTCGCGAACTGCGCGCTGACGCCTTC
>JAURVW010000208.1 GCA_030655275.1 Solirubrobacteraceae bacterium | reverse complement strand
CGCAGATGCCTACGAATACGTGAGCTGCAGAGCAGCACAGGGCGCCTTCCACCGGGAATCGGCTGTTCGCTCTGGGCCTGCAACGCCTCCACGAGCGACTGGGCGCGGCTGGGGTCCATCGCGAGGTACTCACCGTCGGCCGTCGCGGTGATCGAGTCGGCGATCTCCTGCTCGATGGCCGGGTCCAGGGCGATCGCACGCAGGCGCGACTCCTCGTCGAGGTGCGGCCCCACGATCGCGCGGCCGAGTGTCTGGCGGGCGTACTCGGCGAGGAGGTTGGCGTCGCGGGTCATGCGGGCGCGGTCGCCGATGGCCTCGACGATCGCGCCGAGGTCGCGGATCGACACGCCCTCGCGGAGCAGCGCCTGCAGCACGCGCTGGATCTCACCGACCGTCACGAGATCCGGCACGACCTCGTCGACGACGGCGGCATTCGTCTCCTTGAGACCGTCGAGCAGCTGCTTCGTGTCCTGGCGGGTGAGGAGGGCGGCGACGTACCGGCGGATGGTCTCGGTGAGATGCGTGACGATCACCGACTCCGTGTCGACGACGGTGTAGCCGAGCGCCTCGGCCTCGCCCTGCGACTCGTCGCCGATCCACACGGCCGGCAGGCCGAACGCGGGCTCGGTGGTCGGCACGCCCTGGAGCTGGCCGACGGCGTCGCCCGGGTCGAGCGCGAGCTGATGACCCGCGAGCACCTGGCCCCGCGCGACCTCGGCCCCCCGCACGCGCAAAGCGTACTCGTGGGAGCGCAGGCCGACCTCGTCGTGGATGCGGACGGGCGGGATGACGGTGCCGAGCTCGGCGGCGATCTGACGGCGCACGTTGCTCACGCGCGTGACCAGCGTGCCGCCGGCCTGGGTGTCGACGAGCGGCACGAGGCCGAAGCCGACGACGAGCTCGAGCGGGTCGATCGAGAGGGCAGCGCGGGCCTGGTCGGTGGAGGAGGGCTGCGGCGCGATCGGCACGATCGCGGCCTCGGTGGCCGCGCTCTCGGCGTCGGCGGCGTGGTTCGCCGACAGCGTCCGGCCGACGAAGAACAAGAAGCCACCGACGAGGATGAACGGCACCTTCGGCAGGGCCGGCACCAGGGCGAAGCAGGCCACCACCCCACCGGCGACCTGGATCGCCTTGCTCTGCGCGCCGAACTGCTGGGCGATGTCGGAGCCGAGGTCGTCGCCGGCATCGGCCGAACGCGTGACCATGATGCCGGCGGCGACGGAGATCAACAGGGCGGGGATCTGGGCGGCGAGGCCGTCGCCGACGGTCAGCAGCGAGAAGTGGTTGGCGGCCTCACCGAAGGCCATGCCCTGCTGCGCGACGCCGACGATGATGCCGCCGATCAGGTTGATCATCGTGATCACGATGGCCGCGATCGCATCGCCCTTGACGAACTTGCTGGCACCGTCCATCGAGCCGTAGAAGTCGGCCTCGCGGGCGACGTCGCGGCGGCGGATCCTCGCCTCGTCCTCGGTGATCTGGCCGTTGTTGAGATCGGCGTCGATCGCCATCTGCTTGCCCGGCATGGCGTCGAGGGTGAAGCGCGCGGCCACCTCGGCGACGCGGCCCGCGCCGTTCGTGACGACGACGAACTGGATGATCACGAGGACCAGGAAGATGATGAGACCGACGACGACGTTGCCGCCGACGACGAAGGTGCCGAACGCCTCGACCACGTGGCCGGCGTCGCCGTGGAGCAGGATGAGCCTCGTGACGGAGACGTTGATGGCGAGCCGCAGCAGGGTCGTCATCAGCAGGAGGCTCGGGAAGACCGAGAAGTCCAGGGCACGCGGCACGTAGAGCGTGGTGATCACGATCGCCAGCGCCATCGAGATGTTCAGCGCGATCAGGATGTCGAGCAGCGCCGGCGGCAGCGGCACGATCATCATCACGATGACGATCACGACGAACGAGGCCGCGATCAGGTCGGTGTAGCCCGAGAGCTTCTTGAGGAGATCGTTCATGCGGACGCCACCCAAGGGCATCGGCATTTCGTCCGTTCGCTTGAGGAACGGAGCCGCTCATCTGACCTGTTGGGCGCGAAGGTGCGCGCGCCGGAAACCGGTGCGTGCATCGCGTCAGACCGACGCTCGACGGCGGGCCGTCCGGTAGACGAAGGCCAGCACGGCGGCGACGGCCTCGTACATCTCCTCCGGGATGTGCTCGCCGACCTCGACGGAGGCGTGCAGTGCCCGGGCGAGCGGTGGGTCCGGAATGATCGGCACCCCGGCCTCCTTCGCCGCCTCGCGGATCTTCGCGGCGACGAGATCGGCGCCCTTCGCGACCACCTCGGGGGCGGCCAGCTCGGGGTTGTACTTGAGCGCGACGGCGTAGTGGGTCGGGTTCGTGACGACCACGTCGGCATCCGGCACGGCCGCCATCTGCCGCGCACGCGAGGCCATCATCTGCCGCCGCTTCATCATCTGGCGGACCTCGGGAGGCAGCTCGGAGCTCTTGTACTCCTCCTTGATCTCCTGGATGTCCATCTTCAGGGACTTGTCGAGCTTGTGCTTCTGCCAGACGTAGTCGGCGATGCCGATGATGAAATAGGCGACGGCCGCGGCCCGGGCGATCTTCACGACGCCCTCCAGGATCCGGTTGCCGAGCGCCTCGGGCTCAAGGCCCACGAGCACGCCGATGTCCTCGACCTGCGGCTTGAGGACGATCCACACCACGACGCCGACCGCCGCCGTCTTCGTGATGTTCTTGACCAGCTCGACGAGCGCGTTGGGTCCGAACGTGTGCTTCGCGTTCGAGATCGGATTCATCTTCTTGAAGTCCGGCTTGATGGCCTTCGGCGTGATCTTCAGCCCGACCTGTGCGGCCATGATCACGACGGCGCCGATCGCGCACGCCCCGGCGACCGGGAGCACCGCGCCGAACGTGACCTGCGCGGCATCGAGCACGAACTGCCCCATCCCGGGGCCCTCGATCATCTTGGGCGTCGCCGCGGTCTTGAGTCCCTCCGTGAGGAAGTTCTTCATCGAGTCGACCATCTTCGGCCCGAAGGCCGTGATGGCCATGAGGCCCACGAGCAGGACGGTCGCGCCGCCGAGGTCCATCGACTTCGCGACCTGCCCCTTCATACGCGCGTCGTGCACGCGCTTGGGTGTCGCCTTCTCCGTCTTGTCGGCCATGGGTCAGGTCACCCCACTCTCAGCGACTGGAGGGCGGCGCCGACGCTGCGTTCGAGTTCTCGCTCGACCCAGGTGCCGACGAGCGGCAGGGAGATGCCGATGAGCAGCATCCCGACGATCACCTTGATCGGAAGGCCGACGGCGAAGACGTTGAGCTGCGGCACGACGCGCGTGAGCAGACCGAAGCCGACGTCCGCGAGGACCAGCGCGAGCATCACGGGTGCGGCGATCTGCAGCGCCGAACCGAAGATCGCGGCAAAGGTGCGGTCGGCGCCGGCGACGAGCCGGACGATGTCGGGGGTGGAACCGATCGGCACGAGCTCGTAGGAGCGGGCGACCCCGCGGATCACCCATTCGTCGCCGCCGATCGTCAGGAAGATCATCACGCCCATGAGGCCGTAGAGGCGGGCCAGCACAGCGTTCTGGTTGCCGGAGACCGGGTCGATCTGCGCGCCGAACGAAAAGCCGACGCCGAAGTCCAGCAGGGTGCCGGCGACCTCGAGCGCGGCGGTGACCGCGACGAGGGCGTACGCGATCGCGAAGCCGACGAGCAGCTCCACGCCGAGCATCCCGAGCAGGCCCACGAGCGAATCGCCGTCGATCGAGTCCGGCGGCACCGCCGAGGGCGTGAGGCCGATCGCGAGCGCGACGGCGATCACGACCTTCGCCTGGGTCGGGATCTGCCGTGAGGAGAAGACCGGCGCGATGATGAAGAGCGGCGTGACGCGCGTGAGCGCGAGCACGAACACGAGGATGTTGTCGACACCCAGCAGCGACAGCAGCTGAACGGTCGGCTGGTCCATCTACCGGTTCACCACTTGCGGAATCGACGTCCAGAGGTCACGCGTGTACTGCGTGAGGACATCGACCATCCACGGCCCGCCGACGACGAGCACCGCGGCGAGCGCGAGGAGTTTCGGCACGAACGAGAGCGTCTGCTCCTGGATCTGCGTGACGGCCTGGATGATCGAGATGAACACACCCACGACCAGGCCGACCACGAGGAGCGGCAGGGCCAGGGTGAGCGTGATCGTGAGGGCCTTCTCACCGATGCTGATCGCTTGATCGGGACCCATAAGTTGAAGCTCTCCACCAGGGACTGGGTGATGAGCGCCCAGCCGTCGACGAGCACGAACAAGAGGATCTTGAACGGCAACGAGATGAAGACCGGAGGCAGCATCACCATGCCGAGCGACATGAGCGTCGACGAGACGACGAGGTCGATCACGAGGAACGGCAGGAAGATCAGGAAACCGATCTGGAAGGCCGTCTTGAGCTCGGACAGGATGAACGAGGGGATCAGCACGCGGGTCGGGATGTCGGCACGGGTCTTGGGCTGATCGAGCTTCGCCATCTTCGTGAAGAGGGCCAGATCCCGGTCACGGGTCTGGCGGAACATGAACTCGCGCATCGGCTTCTCGCCGCGCTCGAAGGCCGTCTCGACGGAGATCTTGTTCTCCAGCAGCGGCTGGACCGCGTCGTCCTTGACGGCCGTGAGGGTCGGGCCCATCACGAAGATCGTGAGGAAGAGCGCGATGCCGACGAGCACCTGGTTCGGCGGCGCCGTCGGGGTACCGAGGCCGGTGCGGATGAACCCGAGGACGATCAGGATCCGGGTGAACCCGGTGACCGTGAAGAGCAGGGCCGGGACGATCGACAGCGCGCCGATCAGGATCAGCAGCTGGACGGCCTGTCCGCCGTCCTGGATCGACGTCTGCGCCAGTGGCGAGAGCCCCGACAGCATCAGCGGCGCACCGTGAGTTCCCGGACGCGTTCCATCAGCTGCGGGCCGAAGCCGGACGTCGTGGTCTCGCCGATCGGCTTGAACGGGCCGAGGTCGTCGTCATCGTCGCCCGAGACCGGGAAGCCGGCCTCGAGGGCCTCGGACTCCGTGTAGGTGCGCAGGAGCGAGACGCCGTCGTCGGTCACGCCGAGCAGCAGGTACTCCTGGCCGGCACGCACGAGCTGCACGCTGCGGGTGCCACCGAGGGAGAGCGTCGCCGCGGGCGCGAGACCGTAGCCCACGTCCTGCGGCTCCTTCGCGGCCTTGGCCTGCTTGAGGATCCACGTGATGCCGTAGATCACGCCGATGACGACGGCGAGGCCGATGATCGTGCGGACGAGCCCGCCGGTGCTGCCGTCATCGGTGGTGGTCGTGACGTCGGCCCCCTCCCCCGCGGCGCGCGTCGCGGCGCCCAGCGGCGTCGTCTCGGTCGCTTCGTCGGGTGAGCCGGCGGCCTGCGCGAACGCGGAGCCGGAGAAGATCAGGAGTAGGGCGACGGCCGCCGTGAACGCCAGGGCGATGCGCACGCGGGTGCGGTCCGTCAGTGCCGGGCCGTCCCTGTGCGACAGCGCGCGGTCCATGGAGCGTGAGGAAGAGGCGAGATGCAAGGCGGAGCCAGGGCGTCGGCGTCGGCAGCCTCCTTGGCCGCATGGGTCGGAGACCTCCCTGGCCACCTCTCAGGGCATCGGCATTTCGTCCGTCCCCTTGAGCCACATTCACTCATCCCACCTCTGGAGGAACGTCATGCAACGGACCGTGCGCGATCGGCGCCCCGCCGCTCCGGTCGAACCGGATTTCGGCCGGTCAATTGCGCCCTCAGGCAGGCGCAGGCGCGCTCAGCGCGCGGGGCGCAGCGACGACGCCGGCGCCGGCACCGCGGAGAGCGCGCCGGGGGCGACGGGCGCCGGGGCGACGATCAGGCGATCGCGGCCGGAGCGCGTTGCGGCGTAGACGGCGTCGTCGGCGAGGCTGAGGAGCTCGTCCCAGTCGGCGATGCCGGTGGTGCTCGTCGCGATACCGCCGGAGACGGTCATGGCGATCTCGGGCAACATCCGGTCGGCGCGCAGGGCATCGGCGAAGGCCTCGGCCCGCTCGAGGGCCTGTGACGAGCTGGCGCCGGGCATGACGACGGCGAACTCCTCACCGCCCATGCGGGCGATGTGGTCGGAGCCGCGGCAGGCACCCACCAGCAGCTCGGAGAAGCGCACGAGGGCGGCGTCGCCGGCCGCATGGCCGAGGCGGTCGTTGATGGGCTTGAAGTGGTCGATGTCGAGCACGAGGACCGTGAAGGGCTGGATGCGATGACGGTCGATCCGCAGTTCCTCGGCGACCCGGTAGTTCACGGCGCGGCGGTTCAGCAGGCCGGTGAGGGGATCGGTGAAGGACGAGCTGCGCAGGGACTTGATCGTCATGCCGAGGTTCTCGGCCAGCAGACGTACCGCGGCGATCACGACGGTGCTGACGGTGAGGATCGAGAGGTAGTCGGCGAGACCGAGTTCCGGGGCCGTGGCGCCGAAGGCGCACCCGATGAGACTGAGCAGCGAGAAGATCGCCACGTCGATGCGGGTGAGCAGGTAGGCGGCGGCGAGCAGGGGCCACACGTAGTAGATCGGCACGGTGACGATGCCGTCGAAGGCCTTCGCCAGCAGGGTGATCTCGGCGATCGCGACGAGGATCACGACCCGGGAGAACAGCCGGTACGTCTTCGGGCTCACGAGCGTGGTCATCGCCGCGAGGATCGCGAAGGTCGCGGCCGAGGCCTGGACGAGTTCGGGACGGTCGGTCGAGACCCAGCCCGTGAGGACGCCGATCTCGATGACGGCGCCGCCGGCGAGCAGCATGAGCATCGCGACGTACCGCCATTTCACCAACGACCCGGTGGCGACCGGGATCTGCGGAAGGGACTGGCTGCGGAAGCGAGGGGTGAGCATCGTGGGGGTGGCGGCGGTTGGCGGAGACGTGCCGGGGACAGCCGGAGAGCGAATGTACGGGGGGACGTGATCCCCCGCACTCGTACATTCGGCCGGAAACCGGTGCAAGGGGTCAAGGGAGCGTCCAGAGCCGCTCGCTGCCGCCGTCGTTGCTGGGGTTCTGCCCGTCGCGGCAACCGTCGGTCCACGCACGCCCCGCCGGTCGGCCAGGCCTTCATCCCGGTTCCATCCCTGCGCAGGCGTCCCCGGAACGCAGAAGGACCCGACCGAGGTCGGGCCCTTCTGGGTGCGCAAGAGCGTGGTACGACGGCCGTGGCCGTCGCGAGGCGGGTGGGCCTACGCCGCGAGCTGCTGCTCGAGCGGAGCCTGGCCCGAGAGGGCCGGGGCCGCATTGTGGACGACGGGCGTCGTCGCCTCGATCACTTCCGTGATCTGCAGGCCGTAGACGTCGTCGACCACGAGCACCTCGCCGCGGGCGACGAGCTGGCCGTTGACGAGCAGGTCGAGCGGAGCACCGGCCGTGCGGCCGAGCGGGATGACCGCGCCGGGACCGATCTCGAGCGCCTCGCCCAAGGTCATCTTCGTGCGACCCAGCTCGACGGCGACCTCGACGCGCACGCCGACGAGGCGTTCGAGGTCGGCGACCGGGGCGGCGCTGGCGGTGTGGAGTTCGGGGCTGTCGAGCATGGCGGTGGGTTCTGGTCCGGAGAGAGGCGAGGAGAGGGCGGGGTTACTGGACGGCGACGTCGGTGAGGATGATGTGCTCGATCTTCACGTCGGTGTGGGCCTTGATGTCGGCGGTGATCTCCTCCTTGAGGTGCTCCCGCTTCGTCTTGGAGATGAGTTCGGAGGCGTCCGCGCCGGTGAGGGCGTCGGTCACGATGTCGCGCACGATGGCTTCCTGCGGCAGCGTGCCGTAGCCCTCGGGAGCCTTCGGGGCGCCGTGGCCGCCGCCGGAGGCCTCGGCCACCGCCTCGGCGAGGTAGCCGTGCTTGAGGATCAGGCCCACGTTGAGCTTCGCGAAGCGGCCGTCCTTGAGGTTGACCAGGAAGTCCTTGGGCATGATGTACACCTCGCCGTGGACCTTGGGCTTCGGTGCTGCCTCGGCAGGGGCCTTCGCGAAGAAGGTCTTGCCGGCCAGCAGGCCGATGACCAGGATGACGACGGGGAGGATGATCTTTGGCTTCATGGGGCTGGGGCTCAGTGACCGGCGGCGCTGGTCGCCGTCTCGGAGTCGGAGGGCACCTCGTCGGATTCGACGGGCGTGAACTTGGAGGTGTCAGGGGTGGCTTCCGACGTCTCGCCGGAGGTCTCGGCGTGGTCGGAGGTGGAAGTCTCGGCGTGATCGGCGGTGGAGGTCTCGGCGTGGCCGGAGCTCTCGGTCTTCTCCGTGCTCTCCGTGTCGGCCGCGGTGGTCGAGAGGGAGCCGGCAGCCTGGCTGCGGGGAAGGAAGAGCTCGACGCGACGGTTCGCGGCGCGACCGGCGACCGTGGCGTTCGCAGCGATCGGGTCGTAGAACGCCCGGCCGGTCGCGGTGAGGCGGGCCGGGGAGACCTTGTCGGTCACGAGCAGGCGCACGACGGCGGAGGCGCGTGCCGTGGAGAGCTCCCAGTTCGACGGGTACTGGCCCGAGATCGGCTGGGAGTCCGTGTGTCCGGACACCATGACCGCGTGGCGGCCGTCGGCGCGCAGCAGCTGGGCCAGGCCGCCGATCAGCGGCCGTGCCTGCGGCTTGATGGCCGCGGAGCCCGGATCGAAGAGCAGACCGTCGGTCTTGACGCGCACGGTGAGCCCATCCTCGGCGACCTGGGTCGAGACCTTGCTGGCGATGCCCTCCTTGCGGGCCTCGTTGTTGATCATCGACTCGAGCTGCTTGAGGTCTTCCTGCTCCTCCTTGGCCGAGGAGGCCTGGCCGGAACTCTGCGGCGCGAAGGCCTGCTGGAGCGACGGGCGCGGCGGGGCGGCGGCCGGGGTCGTGACGCCGGACTCGGCACCCGTCTCCTTGATGGCCTCGCCGCCGCTCATCACCGGCGGACCGTTGAAGGCGGAGTTGAGCGACTTGGAGAGCTCGTTGAACTTGCCCTTGTTCACGTTGGAGATCGAGAACATGACGATGAACAGCGCCATCAGGAGCGTGATCATGTCGGCGTAGGTGAGCAGCCAGCGCTCGTCCGGATGCTCTTCGTGTGCGGCGTGCTTGCCCTTCTTCGACATGGGCTACGCAGCCTTCTTCTCGTCGACCGCCTGGAGCTTCGGGGCACCCGGGAGGGTGACCGCGTCGCGCTGCTTGGGCGGCAGGTAGGCGAGGAGCTTCTCGGCGACCATGCGGGGGTTGTCGCCGCGTTGGACGGCCATGATCCCCTCGATCGTCGCGTGACGGAACTGGACTTCCCAACCGGACACCTGCTTCAGGCGCGTGGCGACGGGGAGGGCGACGACGTTGGCGAAGCCGACGCCGCAGAGCGTGGCGATGAAGGCGACGGCGATCGACGGCCCGAGGCTCTCCGGGTCCGACAGGTTGCCGAGGACGTGGACGAGCGAGATGACGGTGCCGAGAACGCCGATGGTCGGCGAGTAGCCCGAGGCGAGGCGGAACGTGTCCTCCGCCACCTTGTGACGGGACTGCATGGTCTCGATCTCGAGCTCGAGGATCTCCTCGACCATCTCGTGGTCGGTGCCGTCGACGACGAGCTGCAGGCCCTTGCGGGTGAAGTCGTCGGGCACGTCGGCGAGCTGCGCCTCGAGAGCGAGCAGGCCGTCGCGGCGGGCGAGGTCGGCGAAGCCGACGAGCCGCTCGATCTGGCCGGGCATGTCGGGCGTGTCCGGCATGAAGGCGATCTTGTAGCCGGCGGGGATCTGCTTCATCCCCTCCAGACCGACCGACGCCATCGTCG
This sequence comes from Solirubrobacteraceae bacterium, assembly GCA_030655275.1. GTDB lineage: Bacteria > Actinomycetota > Thermoleophilia > Solirubrobacterales > Solirubrobacteraceae > JAGIBJ01. Next base: position 4,194 of record JAURVW010000208.1, on the reverse strand, counting down.
CGCCGAGGGTGCCACCGCCGATGATGACGATCGCGGACGGCGCGATGAGCGCCGTCGGCGGAACGCCTTCCATGATCCCGCCGAACATGACCATGCCGACGGCGACCGCAAATCCAATAAGCGCTCCGAACTTCATCCCTCCCGACATCGGTGTCGGCTGTGGAGAACTTGCGTACTTGTCTAACAAGTTGGACAGGTGGCCCGTCCGCCGGTATGCGATCGGACTGAGACGAACCCGATCGCGCCAGCGTGAGGCGAAACGCTTCAGGTCGAGGCCGCAGCCTCCGAGGAGGGGCGTTCCGAACGCCCCAGTTTCTAGGCGATCGGACGTCGCTCGAAGATCCGAATGACCGAATTGAGGTCCGGTGGTACCACCAGTTTACTGAGCGATTCGTCGAGTCGGAGCTCGAACGTACCCTGGCTCGCATAGGCCCTCGGATTGCCCGCGCCGAGCTCGTGCGCGCTGCCGATCACGACGTACAACTGGACGCTCGGCGCCGCGAAGATCGCGGCCTCGAAGTCGTTGCCGGCGGGCGGCCAGGAGCAGATCACGACCTCGGGTTCGTACTGCTTCACGGCCTGGGCGGCGCCGAGCTTCTCCACGTCCTCGGGAAACGCGACGGCGCTCCAGGAGTGGTCGTCGGTGGCGGTGATCGCGACACCCTCGGCGCGAAGGAAGCGGCTGAGGGTGCCGTCGCCCGCGGCCACCTCGAGCGCGCGACGGCCGTCGATGAGGCCCGCGAGCCGGCGGACGAGCGCCCCTGAGTAGAAGCAGTAGATGCCCTGTGGCTCGACGAGCGGCATGAGCCGTCGCCGCTGCCAGAGCAGGGGCCAGAGCAGTCGGAACCACCCCATCGACACGGGTTTGCGCACGAGCCCGTGCTCGAACAGGAGCCGCTGCGCGATCCAGCCGTTGAACAGGTTGAAGCGCACGCGCCCCGTCTTCACGCCGCTGGCGGCTCGGACGCTGAGGTTACGGATCGCCTCGGCCGCCATCGCGCGGCGTACCTGGGCCGCCAGTGCCGCATCGATGCCCGAGCGCGTCGGGCGACCGCGACGCCCTCCGGGCGTCGGCGCCGGCTTCGCGAGTCCGGCGACGTAGCTCTTCAGCGCCGCGGGATCGCCGGTGTCGACGACGGCGTTCAGCTCGCGATCGACCTGCTCCCACTCGTGCGGAAACGTCTCGCGCAGGTCGTCGAGCGACGGACGCGCCCCGAGCCAGGTGCGCACGTCATCGGGGCGGCGGGAACGTGGAGGCACCGTCGTCGCCCCGGTCAGGCCGGAGCGTCCGGGCCGGGCTCGCCGTCGGCCGGAGGCGGTCCACCGGTCGGCGAGGCCGGCTCGGCCGCGGTCCCGGGGTCGGCGGTTGGGTCGGGGTCCACGAGCGGCGCGTCCGGATCGGGGATCGCGGCCCGCGGGGCGAGCGGATCGACAGCATGCGTCGCGTCGCCTACGTCAGCGTCGCCGCCGCCATCCAGAGCGCGTTCGTCCATCACCCGCGGCGAGGCGGGCGCGTCGGGGCGGCCGGGGATGGACGTCACCACGAGGACGAGGTTGCCGGCGTCGCTCACCTCCAGGTCGCCGCGTGCGACGGCCGTCGACTCGGAGACGAGGTCGACCGGCGCGTCGATCGCCTGACGCAGCTCGAGCACCTCGCCGTCGCGGAGATGGAGGATCTGGGCGAGCGGGACGCGGGCCTGACCGAGCTCGAGCGAGAGGTCGAGCGGCACCTTCGAGAGCGCGCCGCCGAGCGGACCGGACGTGAGCTGCGACATCGAGACCGTCGACGAAGGCAGCGCCTGGACCTCGGCCTCCTCGCCGTTCGCGTTCTCGGCCTCGCCGGAGACGTCCGGCGGCCCCGGCTGGTCGGGTGTGTTCGCGGCGCCGCGCATGCGGGCGGCGAAGACCCCCGGGACGACGATCACGAGCCGCACCTCGTGGTCGTCGAGGTGGAGCAGCAGGACGACGGCGTCCGGGGTGAGCCCCGCCTCGCCGCGCACCTGCGCGTCGCTCTCGTTGAACGACACCTGGGTCGCCGCGCACTCCGGCGGCAGCGAGGCGAGCGTGGCGATCGGGTTGGCCACGGCCTGGGTGAAGGTGGTGATCGCGGGGCGCGCGGCCTCCGTGACGAGCTCGCTCCACTTCGCCGGGGGCTCGTCGCCCTCCTTGCGGTCCTCGGCGGCACCCTGTTCTGGGCGGGCCGGGAGATCGAAGCCGAGGATCGCCGCGAGGGCAGGCGGTGTGCCGCCGATCAGCACGCCGCCCGGGGCGACGTAGGCCCAGCGGGTCGCGCCGAGCAGCAGTGGCCGGTCGGTGCCGACGAACGGGTCGGCGCCACGCGGCAGCAGCGTGGCTGCGCCGACGGTGACGGCCTCCGGGAGCGCTGCCCGGGCGGCCTCCGTCGCGAGATCGGTGACGGGGTCGAGGCTCGACTTCACGCGCCGGGGCCCCTCAGACCGATCCGGACCGCGCGACGGCCACCGGAGCGGCCGATGTGGCCGTACTGCACCGGGACGCCGTCGACGATCAGTGCCGCCGCCTCGGTCGCCGCGGTCGGGAGCGAGACGCGGTCGCCCGGATGGAGGTCGGCGATCTCGCCGGCCGTGAGGCGGACCGAGCCGAGCTGCACCTGCACGTCGACGTTGGCCTCCCCCAATTTGCCATGCACCGCGCGGGTGACCTCGGGATCGTCGGACTCCCCGCGTGCGGACGGCCGCGACAGGCTGCGGCCGACGGGCTGGGTGACCGACTGCGGCAGCAACAGGTGCAACATCGTGAACGTGTCGAAGAGCTTGACCTCGACGGCGAGCAAGAGCGTCGGCTCCGTGACCTCCGCGCCGAACGTGAAGTCGGAGTGGACCGCGACGCGCTCGAGCTCGAGCGTCGCGCCGGTCGCCTCCTCCCAGAGACGGCCGAGTCCGGCGACGAGCATCTCGTTGACGCGACCGAGCAGCGAGCGATCGATCGTGGTGACGGCGCGCAGCGGCCGGGCGGGGTCGGGCTCGGTGCCGAGGAGCCGTTCGACGATCAGCGTGGCCATCGTGGGGTCGATCGCGAGGAACAGCGAGCCGCCCGCGGAGGAGGAGATCTTGACCGTGACGGCCTCGTCGGCCGGCATCGGGTGCGCGTCGCGCCAGAGCATCTCCTCGAGCCAGAGTGGCTCGAGCTTCATCACGATGCCCAGGTCGTTCATCGCCTTGGGCGAGACGAGCGGCCCGAGCTCCTCGGCCATACGGCGCAGGCGGGCCTGCTGATCCGGCGGTACGGCGCTCGGCGCGGTGAAGTCGACCGGGCGAAGCCACGGCTGACGCTCGCCGGGACGGCCGGGATGGTGGATTCGAGACTCGCTCACAGGCCTACTCCCGTTGGATCGGACGCTCCTGGCCCAACCTGTAGAACATCGCACCCAGCGCGGGCGCCGCGTGAAGCTCGGCGTGCAGGGCTGGTCGAGGCGGCGGCGTGCGTGCGTGGCCGTGCCCAGCGATGCGCCCGGTCCGGACGCCGGTGCCCGGGTATGGTCGGCCGCGGTGGCCAGCGACCGCGACGACCCCGACGAGCTCGAGGACCCCGAGCGCTGGCGGCTCGGCCGCGAGGACCACGCGCACGTGGTGGCGATCGCGAGCAGCGGCACGTTCAGCCGGACGATCGTCTGGACCGTCGACGGCCAGGAGGTCGCCCGCAAGCGGACGAGCGAGGAGCGCGTGACCCTCGCGGCCGACGGGCACGACCTCGCGGTGACGATGAAGATCTCCGATTGGTCCGACTCCGCGCGCCGCGTGCGTCTCTTCGCGGCCTCGAGTTCCTCCGCCGCCCACGCCGTCGCGCTCACCGGCCTCGGCGGCGAGGACTTCCATCCGGACCCCGGGACGAAGGCTGCACGACGCCAGGCGCGCATGGCCGCCCATCCCACGCGGTACACGATCCAGCGCACCGCGACGGCGATCGCGGGCGTCGGCGTTCCGCTCCTCGTGATCTGGCTGCTCGGTCAGCTCATCGGCCAGATCGCCTTTCCGGACGTCGACCTACCGGAGATCCCGGTCCCGGACATCGACCTCCCGAGCATCCCGATGCCGTCGATCGACCTCCCGGACGTGGATCTGCCCGCTCTGCCCGCACTGCCGGGTTGGGTGAAGGAGATCCTCGGCGCGCTGAAGTACGTGTTCCCGGTCGCCGTGGCATTCGTGATCGCGCGCG
>JAURVW010000207.1 GCA_030655275.1 Solirubrobacteraceae bacterium | reverse complement strand
AGTTGGACACGTCCGCTCCCACCGCGCTCGGCGCTCCGGGAACACCCGGCGCAACGAGATCAGCGTCACAGACAGTTCGAGTATTGCTTCGCGACCGGAGGAAGTCAACGGTTTTGCCTGGGCGAGTCCGGAAACCTTTTGGGGACGGGCGGCGGCGCGCCACCCGTCCCCCAGTGTTTGCGCGCCACCGAAGTGGCACGTCGACACCTACGGGTTGATCAGGTTCAGCGCGATCGCGTTGCCGCCGCCGGCGGTCAGCGGCGAGACGAGGTTGTTGAGGAACCCGCAGCCGGTCAGATCGCTGATCGAGAACGTGCCCGCGATCGGGCCACCCTCGGTCGGGAGGAACTCCTCCTGCGTGCTACGCAGGTTGATCGAGGAGATCTGCTTCGCCTGACAGTTGGCACCACCAGCGAGCTCGATCCCGAGCGTCTTCACCGACGGCAGCTAGATCCGCACCTTCGCGTTCGCGAGGAGAACCCCGCCCTTCAGCGAACCGGAAACCGGCTCCGTCGAGACCAGATTGACCTTCGCATCGACCGGCAGGAACCCAAGCGTCGTGAGCTTGCCCGACGTCGGGTTCAAGACCAGCGAACCGGTGAACGTCTGCGACGGCAAACCAAGCGTCGCATCGATCTTGCCCGAGAGCGGCAACGTGCCCTTCGTCAACGTCTTGAGCGTCGCCGTGCCTTTCAGGTCGAACGGGTACTTCACGAGCGACGTGTCACCGGGCTTCGGCGTGGGCGTGGGCGTCGCCGTCGTCGGCTTGGGCGTCGGCGTCGCGACCGGCTTCGACGTCGGCGTCGGCGTCGCGACCGGCTTCGATGTCGGCGTCGGCGTCGCAACCGGCTTGGGCGTCGGCGTTGCGACCGGCTTGATCGTCGGTGCCGGCGTCACGGTCGGCTTCGGGGTCGGCGTCGCCACCGGCTTGATCGTCGGCGCCGGGACCGGCGAAGCCGTCGGCATCGGCGTCACCGCCGGCGTCGGGGCGATGATCGGCGTCGGCTCGACCCTCGGCGTCGGCGACGGCGTCGGGTTCGGCTCGTACGGGAAGGGGTTCCCTCCGTCGACGTAAGGAGCCACGCTCACGTTCTGGAGCGGCGCGTAGCCCCCGTACACGGCGTCCGACTTCAACACGCACGGAACCTCGAACGTCTCGGGGTCGGAATCGAGCTGCGGGACCTTGGTGGCCTCCGGATTGATCACGATGGCCCTGCCAGCCTTCGTGTAGGCCTTCAGCGTGAGTCCGAGATCACCGACGAGGATCTGCGCCGGGCCTTCGTTGGCGAACTGGAATTCAGGCGTCGATCCGAACGCGAAGAACGAGAACGCACGCTGCTCTCCGTTGTACGAAACCGAGACCGCGCGGCGGGGAATGGCCAGCGGCATCTTGAGCTGCAGTCGCTGACCACCGGAGGCCTCGATACGGAGGGCAGCCTTCGTATCGCCCTCGAGTTCCTTGGCGCCGATCGTTTCCAGCGCGGTCGTGCTGTCGCCCTTCGCGGTGGCCTGCGCGGCGACCGAGAACGCCGCGGTCGGCACCTCGGCCGGCCAGCTGCTCGGGATCCGGGCCGCGAACTCGACCGTCAGCGGCTGCTCGTCGACGAACGGATAGATGCACTCGTAGTCCAGCGTCTTCCTGGGACCCGGCGGCAAGGTGGGAACCGGCGTCGGCGTGGCGTTCGGGTCGGGCGTCGGCTTCGGGGTCGGGACGGGCGTCACGCTCGGCGTCGGCGTCGGTGTCGCGTTCGGATCGGGCGTGGGCGTGGGCGTGGGCACCGGAGTCACCACCGGCGTGGGTGTGGGCACCGGGGTCGGCACCGGCGTCGGCGTCGCCGTCGGCACCGGGGTCGGGTCCGGCTCGTACGGCAGCGGCACACCGTCGAGGTACTCCGTGATGGTCATGTCCTTGATCGGGACGGCCTGCCCGAACGGCAGCGGCGCGCAGGAGACCTCGAGCGTCTCAGGATCCGTGTCGCCGGTCTGCGGCACCTTCGTCGATTCCGGATGGAGCACGATGACCTTGCCGGTCTTCGTGAACCACTTGTAGGTCATGGCCAGGGCGCCCACCGAGATCCTGGCCGTGCCCGGGTTGGTGAACTGCACCTCCGGCATCCGACCATAGGCCGCGAACTGGAAGCGACGTTCCGCGTCGAGCACCACGCTCCGACGCGGGATGGTCATCGGCACCTTGAGGCCGAGGCGCTGGCCACCGGTGGCTTCGAGGGCCATCGAGGCCTTGAGCGAACCCTCGAGTTCCTTGGCGCCGACGGTCTCGAGGGCCGTGGCCGTGTCTCCGCCCGTCGTCGCGACGGCGTTGAGGCTGAACTGGGGCGTCTCGGTCTCGGCGGGGTACGAATCCAAGATGCGAGCGTCGAGCTTGAACGTCAGGGGCTGCTCGTCGACGAACGGGTAGATGCACTCGTAGTCGATCGTCTTGGCACCGGGCGGCAGCGGCGTGGGGACGGGCGTCGGCGTCGGTGTCGGCGTCGGGACGGGCGTCGGCGTCGGCGTCGGGACGAGCGTCGGCGGCGGCACGGGCGTGGGTTCAGGGGTCGGCGTCGGAACCGGTGTCGGCGTCGGGACCGGCGTCGGTGTCGGGACCGCTGTCGGCGTCGGGACGGGTGTCGGCGTCGGGACCGGGGTCGGTGTCGCGTTCGGGTCGGGCGTCGGGGTCGGCTCGGCCTCGTACGGGACGGGCACGCCGTCGGTGTACGGGGTCACCGTGATGGGCTGCAGGAGGGAGAAGCCCGTTGCCGTCTCGGGCCGGTTCAGAGCACAGGTGACCTCGAACGTATCGCTGTCGTTGTCGAGGACCTGCGGGACCTTCGTGCTCCGCGGGTCGACGATGATGACCGCGCCCGCCTTCGTGTACGCCTTGAGCGTGAAGGCCAGGCCACCGACGAAGATCCGGGCGGGACCCTCGTTCGTGAACTGGATCTCCGGCATCTCGCCTTCGATGCCGAGCACGAACTCACGTGATTCTCCAAGCACCACAGCCTGACGCGACACCGCCAGCGGCACTTTGAGGGGGAGCGTCTGGCCACCGGATCCCTCGATACGAGAGGACACCTTCGTGTTGCCCTCGAGTGCTTGGGCACCGATCGTCTCCATCGACGTCGCGGTGTCTCCCTTGGCCGTCGCGGTGGCATCGAGCCGGAGGAACGGCGTCGGGGTCTCCGCGGCGTACGAGCTCGGGATGCCGGCCTTGAACTCGACCGACAACGGCTGCTCGTCGACGTACGGGTAGATGCAGGTGTAGGCGAGCGTCTTGGTGACGGCGTGCGCCTGCGACGCGAACGCGCCGGAGGCGATGAACGCGGCGCCGGCCAGGACGAGGGCGCGCCGGTGCGCTGACCTCGGAGTTGCAGTGGGAGACATGGTGGGCTTTCGGGTGGGACAGGGCGGCCTGGACAAGGCGTC
>JAURVW010000723.1 GCA_030655275.1 Solirubrobacteraceae bacterium | reverse complement strand
GTCCGGGCGGGGCCGGCCTCCGTCTGGATGATCTCCTGGCGCATCCGCTCGATGACGCGCTCGGCCTCTTGGGCTAGGGCGTACATGAGGGCGATGCTGAACTCGTCGCCGCCGACCCGGCCGCAGAGGTCGCCGGGGCGCAGGTGGGTGCGCATGATGTCGGCGAGCTGACGCAGGCCGGCGTCTCCTGCGGCGTGGCCGTGGGCGTCGTTGACCTCCTTGAACTTGTCGACGTCGAGGGCGACCACCGACACGCTCGAGGGCTTGCGTTCGGCCCGGCGCAGCTCCACCTCGAGCCGCTCGTTGAACGCGCGGTGGTTGAGGAGGCCCGTGAGGGGATCGGTGAGGGCCAGGGTCTCCAGGTGGCCCTGGGCGACGTCGAGCTGGTCGGCCATGTCGTCGAAGTCGTCGGCGAGCTGGCCGATCTCGTCGCGGCGGTTCCAGTGCAGGCGGTGGGTGCGGTCGCCCCGGCCGAGCCGGCGCGTCGCGGCCCCGAGGCGGGCGAGCGGCGTGACGAGCGTGCGGTTGAGCAGGAAGATCGAGCCGAGCCAGAGCGTGATCGCGGTGAGCACGGAGACGCCGATCACGATCTTCTTGTCGCGGGCGAGGGCGTAGTCGAGCTCCTTGAGGTCGTAGTGGAGCTCGAGCATCGCGCGCACCTTGCCGCGGCGCAGCACGGGCTCGTGGATCTCGGCGTAGTGGGCGCCGTCGGCGGCGCGCACCTCGTGGTATCCCTCCGGACCCTGCTCCATCGGCGACTTCTGGTCGACCGCGACGGGCTGCACGCCCGTGGTGGTCACGTCGCGCTTGATGCCGTTGGGATCGTGGATGTGGCCGCTCTGCACGTAGTAGTAGCGGCCGTCGTCGCCCTGCCAGGAGATGTTGATCTTGTGGAGGGTGGGGTTGGCCTCGCGGATCGCATCGAGGCGGCGCTGCACGCGCCCCGAGCCGCCGTCGTCGAGACCTCGGATGCGGAAGGTCTGCTTCCAGGTCTCGGCGATGCCGTTGAGCTGGCCCCTGCCCGCGTCGCGGTAGGACGACTCGAGGCGGTGCGTGAACACGACGCTCGCCATGACGGCGAGGACGGTCATCGCGACCACGTTGAGGATGGCGAGCTTGACGCCGATGCTCGCTCGGGTGCTCGAGGAGCGGGGCGCGTCGTCGTCGTCTTCTTCGAACCAGTTGGGGGTGTCGTCGTCTCGGGTCACAGCATCGGTCCTTGGGGGTGACCTACTTCTCGGTCCGTCCATATGCCGCTTGAGGTGCCTGGACGTTCATATCCCCAGCATTTCCAGGACTTTTCGAGTCACTGGACCAGTCGAGTCGACCGACCGGTGGGCGCTCAGCCGATCGGCGTCGCGACCTCGATGAGCGTGCCCCAGGGGTCGCGGATCCAGGCGACCGTCTGCCCGTGCGGCTTCTTCTCGGGTGCCGCCAGGAGCGTGCACCCGGCAGCGAGCGCCCGTTCCACACCAGCCGGAACGTCTTCGGTGGTGAACGCCAGTTCGACGTTGGCGGGTTGCTCGTCGAGCGACGGACGTCGCGGACCACCGGGGAAGTTCCGGGCACCGAGATCGTCGTGGGCGAAGGCGAGGGTGGTGCCACCGGTGTCCAGTTCGCCGTAGGTCTCGTCGGGCGTGATGAACGTGCGGGTGAGTCCGAAGGCCTCTTCGTAGACCGTGAGGGCCCGGTCGATCTCGGGGACGTAGACGATGACCCAGGCGAGCTTGAGTGGGGTGATGGCGGACATGTCGTCCTCCTCGGAGTCGGTGACGTCCCCATCATCACCAGCCCCGCGCCCCGGGTCTTGTCGAAAACGGACGCGTCCCGCGGCGCGACTCAGCGGGCGAGCAGGACGCCGGCCGTGGCACCCCCGAGCGCCATGCACTCATGGCCGAGATGGGCCTGGTCGGCGAAGCCGCCGACGTAGGCGGCGTCGGCGAGCGTCAACGACGGGTCGCGGCTTGCGAGCCCGATCACGCGCCGCAGCCGCAGGATGCGGGCCAGGCGCTTGGGCGAATAGCCGACCTCCGTCTGCACGCGGCGGCGCAGCTGACGTTCGCTGTAGCCCACGTCGTCCGCGACCGCCCGGATGCTCCGGGTGGGGTCGTCGGCCAGGCGGGCCGCCGCAAAGGCGACGGCCCGATCGCGCCCGTCGACCGAGCGGGCCTCGCTGGTGGCCCACTGCGCCAGGATCCGCGGATGCTGGTCAGCCGGCGCCGCCGCGAGACGGTTGGCGAGCCGGCCGGCGACATCGGCGCCCAGGGCCTCGACGGCGGGGACGACGGCGTCCACCAGCGCCTCGCCGGGCACCCCGAACGCCGACCGCGCCGCACCCGGAAGCAGGCGCACACCGCTCATCGGTGGACCGTCCCCGATCTGCACGAGCCGGGCGACGCGATCGGGCCCCGCGATGACGAGGCTCGCGCCGTCCCAGATCAGGTCGACGCCGCCATCCGGCAGCACCCGGACCTCCCCGGCAGGCCAGCCGGGGCCGGTCTGCCAGAGATCGTCGATCAGCGGGCCGTACATCTCGACGACGCCGGCCTGCCGCATCGGTGATGGATCAGGTGGCGTCCCAGGCGAACTCGTCGACCGTGTGCGGGCCGACGCACGCGACGGCGGCCTCGTCGGCGACCGACGCCGCGACCGCGGCGACCTCGTCGAGGGTGATCGAGTCGAGCGTCTCGATGATGCGGTCCGGGTCGATGTCCTCCCCGAACGTGATCGTCTGGCTGGCGGCCAGGCGGGCCACCGCGCCGGAGGACTCCGTCGCGAGGATGTGGCGGCCGGAGGCGTAGGAGCGGGCGAGCTCGAGCTCGTCGGCGGTCGGGCCGTCGGCGGCGAGCTCGTTGACGATCTCGCGCATGCGACGGTAGGCCTCGACGGCCTTCGCGGACTCGAGGCCGGCGCCGAGCGCCAGCTGGGCACCGTCGGCGTGGACGTGCTCGAAGCCCCACACGGAGTAGCAGAGGCCGCGCTGCTCGCGGAGCTCGTCGAACAGGCGCGAGCTCATCGAGCCGCCGAGGATCGAACCGTAGAGGCGCAGCGCGGCACGCTCGCGGGTGTTCGTCACGTCGATCTTGGGCTCGTAGACGAGGCGCAGGTGCGACTGGTTCGTGTCGCGCTCACCGACGAGCGTCTGCACCGTGAGACCCGGGTACGCGAGGTTGGACTCGGGCTTCGCCGGATCGGGGAAGCGGTCGAAGAACTCGCCAAGGGCGGCGTCGTCCGGGAGGAAGTCGAGGTTGCCCACGAGGTAGGCGCCGCCGCGCGTCGGCGACCACTGACGGTCGCGGAAGGCGACGATCTGGTCGCGCGTGAAGGTACGCAGGTGCTCCTCGGGGCCGAGGATCGTGCGGCCCAGCGGATGGTCGCCGAAAGCGGCCTTGTCGATCAGGTCGCTGGCGATCGAGGACGGCTGGTCGTCGGCGCGCTGGATCTCCTGGATCACGACGCCGCGCTCCTTGTCGAGCTCGTCGGCGTCGATGTGCGGGCGGCCGACGAAGTCGGTGAGCAGGTCGATGGCGTCCGGGGCGCGCTCGGCACGCACCGTGATGTGGAAGGCGACCATGTCCTGGCTGGTGAACGCGTTGAGCATGCCGCCCATCCGTTCAGCGGTGCCGTTGACGTCGCGGTAGTGCGGGTACTTCTCGCCGCCCTTGAACACGAGGTGCTCGAGGAAGTGCGCGATGCCGTTCTCCTCGGGCCGCTCGGACCGGGAGCCGGCGTCGAACGCGACCATGATCGTGAGCGCGCGCGTGCCAGGCAGCGCGACCTTGTGGATGGGGAGCCCCTTGGGCGCCTGCGTGGAGGAGATGGCGATCGACACGCGCTGCACGCTAGCGCCACCGGGGGACGAAACCCCGGAAAGTGGACGCCCGTGCACTCCTGCAGAGGGTGTCCGGGCAGCCGAGTAGGCACGGGCGCGCGTGCAACATGTGCTGCAACTGGCAGGGCAAACGCCTCTTTGGGGGTACCTTGCTCGGGATGGCTTCCTCGATCGAGAGCTCCAACTCCCGCCGCTTGCCGGCACGTCGTCGCCGGCAGATGCAGCCGGTGGGTCCGCCCGCGCGCGCCGCCGCGCTGCCGCACGACCCGCGCAACGTGATCGAGCTGCGGGGCGTCACCAAGCACTACCCCGACGGCACGATCGGTCTCGAGGACGCGACGCTGAACATCCGCCGCGGTGAGTTCGTCTTCCTCGTCGGTTCGACCGGCTCCGGCAAGTCGACGATCATGCGCCTGCTCGGCAAGCAGGACGAGCCGACCTCCGGCACGATCACCGTCGCCGGTCGCGACCTCGCCGACATCACCCGCAAGCGCGTGCCGTACTACCGCCGCAACCTCGGCATCGTCTTCCAGGACTTCAAGCTCCTGCCGAACCGCACCGTGTACGACAACGTCGCGTACGCCCTCTCGGCCACGGGTGCGGGCCGCAAGGAGATCCGCTCGAAGGTGCCGGACGTCCTGCGCCTCACCGGCCTCTCGACCAAGCTC
>JAURVW010000197.1 GCA_030655275.1 Solirubrobacteraceae bacterium | reverse complement strand
CGGCCGGCTACAAGCTCTCGCCGTCGGCCGCCAAGCCGAAGGGTCGGGCGTGGGTCCGGACGAAGGGCGGCACCGCGAAGATGAAGGTCACGGCCAAGACGATCACCATCACGTCGACCTCGAAGAACCTCACCGATCTCCGCGTGAAGCTCTCCTCGAAGGCCGTCGTCCGCACGTCGAAGAAGAAGCTCAAGAAGGGCGCCAAGATCAGTGTGAAGGTGCGCTTCGCCTACACCGACGGTGGCGTGCAGACGCAGACCGTCAAGGCCTCCGCGGGCTAGCCCCGGAGGACGTCGGGCTCGGCCGGCCGGCGGGCCGGCCGAGTCCCGCCGCGCGCTGGCCGACCGGTCAGCTCCGCAGCCGCCGCACGCCGTAGAGCACGGCCGAGCCGGCGAACAGGACCGCGGTCACGAAGAGCCAACGGGCCAGGAAGTCCGGCGGCTCGTGGCCGAGGGCGTTCACGAAGTTCTGCGGCTGGCGATCCAGGATCCGCGGCAGGAACACGAGGAACAGCACGGCCGAGATCACGACGGGCGTGCGGACGTGGTTGATCAGCGGAACCGCACGCCGCTGGTCGCGCGTCGGCTCCTGCGGCTCGGCCGGAGTCCGGTCGGCCTCGGCCGCAGGCTCAGCCGATCCTGTCGACACCGCGGCGGGCGCCGGCCCCATGGCGAGCGCCTTCAGCGACGTGCCGTCGCCGGCGCCCGTGGCGCGCTGGAAGGCGGTGTTGAGCACGCCGTAGATCGGGAGGAACACGCCGTCGTGCAGCACCGCCCCGCCGAGCAGCCACAGCGCCAGGTTGAGCGGCTGCGGCGCGAAGCGCGCCTGGAACATCATCGAGAGCACGTAGGCCGTGATCCCGATCACCACCACGTGCCCGATCAGGTGGAACGGGCCCCTGCCGTAGAGGCGCCGGAAGAGCGACGTGGGACCACCACCGGAGGGCGTGTCGCCGGGTGCCGGCGCGGTCGCGTCGCTCATGCGAACTCCAGGGTCTCGACCCACTTGGTGCAGTGGACGCCCGGGAGCGCCGGGATCACGACGCGGGCGGGAAAGCCGTGGTCGAGCGGGAGGTCGTCGCCGCCGACCTTGAGTGCCAGCAGCGACTCGTCGTCCGCGACCTGCGCCCGGCCGACCGTCGTCTGCTTGAAGGCACCCCGCGGCTGGAGGGAGACGACGTGCATCGAGCGGCTGTCGGGCGAGTCGACCAGGGCGGCCAGGTCGCTCAGGCGCACGCCGGTCCACGACTGGGTCGACGACCACCCCTCCACGCAGGCGATCGGCAGGTCGTACGTACGCTGCCTCATCGCGAGGAGGTCGGCGCGGCTGAGTTCGACGGTCTTCCCGCCGGGCCCGGTGATCTTGAGCCGCCAGCCATCGCCGACCATCTCCGGCGTGATCTTCGCGACCTTCGCGGTCTTGTTGACGGGAAAGCGCGCGCCCGGCCCGACCTCTCCACGCCCGCGCGGAGCGAAGAGCGCGAGCTCGCGGAGCGGGCCGCCGGCGGACTGCCCGACCGTGCCGAGGAAGACGGCTCCGGTGGCGCCGCCGAGGAGCCCGAGAACGCCGCGGCGACTGATGGTGGTCGGCCCCGGATTCGGCGAACGCAGCTCGTCGCCGGCCATGCCGAGGACGTCGTTGCGGGTACGCCGCGCCTCCTTCATCGTCGGGAACTTCACGGCGACGTGCAGCACCACGGAGGCGATGAAGATCCAGGCGCCGTAGTAGTGGGCGACCACGAAGTTGAAGTGCCACGGGTAGTAGAGCTGCGCGTTCGTGAGCCCGGTGAGCACCTGGAAGAGGGCCGAGCCGACGAGCAGCAGGGTCGCGAGCTTCTCCAGCGCCTTCGCGGGCGTGGTCGGCAGGGGCCAGAACAGCTTGGGGATGACCGACCAGAGCTTGAACAGCAGCAACGGCAGGAGCATGAGCCCGAACGTCACGTGCGAGCCCTGGGTGAAGGCGTAGAGCCAGCTCGGCGAGGTCGGCCACGAGATCACGAAGAGCTGGAGGTCGAGCTCGCGCGGGACCAGGGCGTTCGAGCCGAGGTCGGGCTGGTAGGCGGCGTGCGACAGGAAGCCCGTCACCGAGACGATCGTGATCGTCGCCAGCAGCAGCGATCCGATGATCGTCGTGAGCCAGGCACTGCGAACCGGACTGCGCCAGAACCCCGCCCGGGCCGGGCCCGGCGGCGGGGTCGAAGGGATCAGGCCCATTCGAGTTCCGCGAACCAGCGGCCGGTGTCTTCCCACCGGTGCGCCACGCGGAACGAGGCCGCGCGAGCGACCCCCTCGAGTTCGTCGCTCGCCACGCGAGCCCAGGGGAACCAGTGCGACACGTCGTCGCCGCGTTCGAGCCGCACCTTCGCCGAATGCAGGCCGCCGCCGGGCGGATCGGTCTCCACCAGTACGCGGCCGGTCGGGGTGAGGAACTCGCCCACCTTCTCGAGCAGGACCTCGGGGTCACCGCCGATGCCGACGTTGCCGTCGAGCAGTAGGACCGTCTCCCAGACCCCGAGCTCGAGGCCGTGGTCGAACACGTCGCCCTGGACGGCCTCGGCTCCGCGCTCGCTGGCGATACGCACGGCGGCCGGTGAGGCGTCGAGGCCGAGCACGGCGACGCCGCGCCGCACGAGGGCGTGGACGTGACGACCGGGCCCACAGCCCACGTCGAGCACGGGCCCGCGGGCGCGCGAGATCAGGCGCTCGTCGACCGGGTCGGCGTCGTCGAGCCACTGCTGCACGGCGAGCGTCTGGATCACGCCGTCGGCATGGCGGGCGGTGAGCGAGGCCCCGAGATCGAGCGCGGCGCCATAGATCGTCCACGGCATGGCGGTCATCGGACTGCCTCTGCCGTCTGGGTGGCGTAGCCGAACGCGGCGGCGACCGCCTCCTCGATGGGACCGGCGAGCCCCATCGAGCGCAGGGTCGCGGAGAAGCGCAGCCCCGGCGCCGTGAGCGCGACCTGCCGGGCCTCGCGGATCGAGTCGATGTCGACGAGGATCGGCAGGCCCGTGTTCACGGCGAGGCCCGCGTCGAGCAGGCGATCGAGCTGACGGGCGCCGGTGTCATCCTGACTCATCGGAACACCCTCGAGCAAGGGCCGAGGATCGCGGTCGCCGCGCAGGCCGATGCCCCAGTAGCCACCGTCCTCGGTCATGCCGAGCATCGCATCGGTGCCCGGCGCGAGCAGCAGGTCGCCGCACGCCATGAGCAGATCGGTGGTGACCTGTGGGGTGTCCATGCCGATCAGGAAGGTGGGTTCGGGAAGCGCCTCGAACGCCGCGGCGAGCCGCTCGTCGAGGCCGTCGCCCTGCTGCGGGAGCACTTCGAAGCCGTCGGGCAGCCACGGGCCGGGCTCACCGTCGAGCACGCAGACGTAGCGCGAGGCCGGTGTCTGCGCGACGGCGTCGAGCGTGTCGGTGAGGGCGGCCTCGGCAAGCTGCGCCGCCTGCTCGGGCGTGCAGGGCGGACAGAGACGGGTCTTCACGCGGCCGGCCACGGGGGCCTTCGCGATCACGGCGAGGGCGACGGTCATGACAGCACCGCCGACATGTCGCGTACGGCGCGGACGGTGCCTCTCACCGTGCCGGTGACCTTCGACTTACCGACCCGAGGGTGGTAGCCGACGGGCACCTCCTCGATCCGCCAACCGGCCTTCGAGGCGAGCAGCACCATCTCGAGCGGCCAGCCGAAGCGGCGATCCTGGATGGCGAGCTCGACCAGCGCTTCGCGCCGCGCGGCACGCATCGGCCCGAGGTCGCGCACGGACACCCCGGCGCGGCGACGCAGCTGCCAGGCGAGGACCTCGTTCGCCACGCGTGCGTGGGCCGGCCAGGCGCCACGACCCTGTGGACGGCGGCGCCCCAGGACGAGGTCGGCGTCGCCGGCGCTCACGGGGTCGGCCACGGACGGCAGCTCGCCCGGATCGAGCGAAGCGTCGCAGTCCATGAAGCAGACGACGTCGTCGGTCGAGGCCATCAGGCCCGCGAAGCAGGCTGCGCCGAAGCCGGGCTGCGACTCGTGCACGACCTGCGCGCCCAGGCGACGCGCGACATCACCGGAACCGTCGGTCGAACCGTTGTCGACGACGAGCGGCTCGTACCCCGTCGGCATCCGCTCGATCACCCAGGGTATGGCCGCTGCCTCGTTGAGGACCGGAAGAACGACGGTAGGCACTTCCTCATCTTCCCCTGTTTGTCTTACGGAACGCGTTAATTATTTCGAACGACCTCGGTCCCGGGGAGCGCAAGGCCGGTCGACCTTCTACGGTCTCCCGATGCTCCTGGTCACCGGCGGGTCCGGCTTCATCGGATCACACATCGTCGACGCCCTCGCGGCGGCTGGACGTTCGGTGCGGATCCTCGATCACCACGCGCCCACGGCTCCGGTGCCGGGCGGCGTCGACGTGCAGCTCGGCGACGTCCGCGATCCGGCGACGGTCGCCACGGCCCTGGACGGCGTGACGGCCGTGTGCCATCAGGCCGCGATGGTCGGGCTCGGGGTCGACCTGGACTACATCGCCGACTACGTCTCCCACAACGACCTCGGCACGGCCGTCCTGCTCAAGGCGATGGCGGCCCGGGTGCGCGCCGGGCACGGGCCCTCGCGGCTCGTGCTCGCCTCGAGCATGGTCGTCTACGGCGAGGGCCGCTACCGCTGCGCCGAGCACGGTCTCGTCGCTCCCGGCCCCCGCGAGACCGACGACCTCGAGGGTGGTCGGTTCGAGCCGCCGTGCCCGGTCTGCGGCGCCCCGCTCACGCCCGAGCCGGTGCCGGAGACGGCACCCGCCGACCCGCGCAACGTCTACGCCGCCACGAAGCTGCAGCAGGAGCACCTGGCAACGGCGTTCTCACGTGAGACGGGCCTGCCGGTGACGGCCCTTCGCTACCACAACGTCTACGGGCCCAGGATGCCGCGCGACACGCCATACGCGGGCGTCGCGTCGCTGTTCTCGAGCGAACTGGCGGCGGGACGACCGCCGCGCGTGTTCGAGGACGGCGGTCAGCTGCGCGACTTCGTGCACGTGCGCGACATCTCCCACGCCAACGTCCTCGCGCTCACCGCCGAGGAGCCCGTCCCGGGTGCGTTCAACGTCTGCTCGGGCACGCCGCGCAGCGTGCTCGACATGGCCCGCGCCCTCCACGCGGCCGCAGCGACCGGCACCCCGGAGCCGGTGATCGCCGGCGGCTACCGCCTCGGCGACGTGCGCCACGTCTTCGCCGATGCCACGCGCGCCCGCGAGGTGCTCGGGTTCACGGCGCGGGAGCCGTTCACCGAGGGCATGGCCGAGCTCTTCGCCGGCGAGACCCGGCCCGCGGGCTGAGCGCGCGGGGCTGCGGGAACGACGCAACCCGGCCGGCGCCCGGCTGCAACGGGCGACGACCGGGTTGGTCAGGGGCGCGCCGGCCCGTGAGCGGACGGGCGGGCACGCGTCGCTGCAGGCGCCAGAGCGGTGGCGCGCAGCGAACGATCGAGAGCGGTTACTTGCGCAGCGGCATGGGCTCAGGCCTCATCGCAGTCGCCGAGCAGGTCGCACGGATCGACCGAGCGGAAGGCCGCGACGAC
>JAURVW010000181.1 GCA_030655275.1 Solirubrobacteraceae bacterium | reverse complement strand
AACGCGAGGCGATCGAGCGCCGGCGGCAGGCGCGGCGAGAAGCTCAGCTGCCCCTCGTGATCGCGCATGCCGCCGAAACCTGCGACGGCCGTGAGCCAGGCGCCGGCCATCGATGCGACGTGGAGGCCGTCCTTCGTGTTGCCGGCGAGATCCTCGAAGTCGACGAGCGCCGTCTCCGCGAAGTAGTCGTAGGCCAGCTCGAGGTGTCCGACCTCGGCGGCGATGATCGCCTGGACCGTGGCCGAAAGCGAGGAGTCGCGCACCGTGATCGTCTCGTAGTACGCGAAGTTCTTGGCCTTCTCCTCCGGCGTGAAGCTGTCGCCGCAGAGGTAGAGCGCGAGGACGAGATCGGCCTGCTTGATCACCTGCGTGCGGTAGAGCTCGAAGTACGGGTGGTGGAGCATCAGCGGGTAGTGGTCCGCGGGGGTGCCCTCGAAGTCCCACACCTCGTGGTGCGTGAAGTTGCTGGCCTGGGGGTAGATGCCCAGGTGGTCGTCGTACGGGACGAGCATCGCGTCGGCCGCCTTGAGCCAGCCGACGACCTCGTCCTGCTCGACCCCGAAGGCTGCCCCGAGATCCGGATGACGCCCGACGGCCGCGGCCGCCCAGCGCAGGTTGCGCTGCGCCATGAGGTTGGTGAAGACGTTGTTGTCGGCGATCGCCGAGTACTCGTCCGGGCCGGTGACGCCGTCGATCCGGAACGCGCCGCCGGTGCCCTCGTCGTGATGGCCGAGCGACTGCCACATGCGGGCGGTCTCGATCAGGATCTCGACGCCGATCTCGCGCTCGAAGTCCTCGTCGCCCGTCATCGTGCGATACCGCTCCAGTGCGGCCGCGATGTCGGCGCCGAGGTGGAAGGCCGCGGTGCCGGCGGGCCAGTACCCAGAACACTCCTCGCCACTGATCGTGCGCCACGGGAACGCCGCGCCCTTCAGGCCGAGTTCGACGGCGCGCGTCTTGGCCCGTTCCAAGGTCGTGTGGCGCCAGCGCAGCGCGTCCGCGGCGGCGTGGGGCACGGTGTAGGTGAGGACCGGGAGGACGTAGGCCTCGGCGTCCCAGAAGGCGTGGCCGTCGTAGCCGGGGCCCGTGAGGCCCTTCGCGCCCACGCCGCGTCGCTCGGAGCGGGCCGCGGCCTGGAGGGTCTGGAACTGGGCGAACCGCACGGCCCGCTGGAGCTCCTCGTCGCCGTCGATCTCGATGTCGGCGCCAGCCCAGTAGTCGTCGAGGTACTTACGCTGACCGGCGAGCAGTCCCTCCCAACCCGTCGAGCGGGCGGCGGCGAGGGCGGCGATCACCTGGTCGCGAACGGACGGCATCGAGCGGCGGCTCGACCAGCCGTAGGAGAGGTACTTCGTGAGCCGCAGCACCTCGCCCTCTTTGAGCTCCGTCGCCGCGGTGAGGCGGGCGATGTCGCCCCAGGCCTCGATCGACGTGTCGATGCGCTCGGGCGCCTCGAGCTGATGGTCCATGCCGGCGGCCATGCGCAGGCCGCTGGCGCGGAGGCGGTGCACGAGGACGCCGCGATGGTCGTAGGAGGAATGCTCCTCACCGATCAGGGGCGCGGCGAGGGCGGCCGCGGCACGCGGGTCCTTGCTCTGCGCCGGCAGCGGCTCGTTGGCAACGAGCTCGGACTGCAGCACCACCTGGGCGCCGGCGCCGACGGGCTCGACCTCGAAGCAGATCGCCGCGACGGCGCGCTGCACGAACGACACGAGCCGCGTGGACCGCACGATGACCCCCTGGCCGGCGGGTGAGATCCACTCGACCTCCCGGCGCAGCACGCCGGCGCGCAGGTCGAGCTCGCGCTCGTGGCGCACGACGGTGCCGTACCGCAGGTCGAACGGTTCGTCGTCGACGAGGAGGCGGATGATCTTGCCGTTCGTGACGTTGACGATCGTCTGACCGTCCTCCGGGTACCCGTAGCCCGCCTCGGCGTGCGGCAGCGGGCGCGTCTCGTAGAAACCGTTGAGGTAGGTGCCCGGGATGCCGTGCGGCTCACCCTCGTCGAGGTTCGCGCGCAGACCGATGTGACCGTTCGCGAGCGCGAAGAGGGACTCGCTGCGACCGAGGACGGCTTCGTCGAACCGCTCCTCCCGCAGGGTCCAGGGGCTGCCTCCGTAGATGGCGACGTCTTCGAGGTTCGGGAGCGACGGTGGGTTCACGCGGAAGCAGTCTGGATCGGTGGTCGGGTGGGTGGGGCGGAGAGGGTGGTGGGAGCCTATGACGGCCGGCGGGTCGGCTCCCGGGCACGCATGGTTCAGGCGTCGAGCAGGTCGGCGAGGTCGTCGACGACCTGGGTGGCGCCGGCCGCGCGCAGGGCGTCGGGCTGGCCGCCACGGTCGACGCCGATCACGGTCACGAAGCCGCCCGATGCACCCGACTTCACGCCCGAGAGCGCGTCCTCGAACACGGCGGACGTCTCGGGCGTCGCGCCGAGACGCTTGGCGGCCTCCCAGAACATGTCCGGGGCCGGCTTCCCCTTGATGTTCTCCGCCGAGGCGACGGCCCCGTCGACCCGCTCCTGGATGAACTTCGAGAGGCCGGCGGCCTCGAGCACGGCGGCGGCGTTGGCGCTCGAGGAGACGACGGCGATCCCGAGGCCTGCGTCCTGGGCGGCCTGCAGGTACCGGACCGAACCCTCGTACGGCTCGACGCCGTCGGTCACGATGATCCGCTGCACGTTGTCGTTCTTGAGGTCGCCGAGGCTCTGGATCGTCTCCGTGCCCGCGGGGAGGTCGTCGCTGGCCTCCGGCGGATGGACCCCTCGGGAGGCGAGGAAGTCGCGGACGCCGTCGTAGCGCGGCTTGCCGTCGACGTATTCGAGGTAGTCGCCGATCGCGTCGAAGGGCCGGCTGTCGACGTCGGCGTCGCCCGCGTGGGCGGCGAGCACGTCGTCGAACATCTCCTTCCAGGCCGCGGCGTGGACCTCGGCGGTCTTCGTCAGCACGCCATCGAGGTCGAAGAGGCAGGCGGTGATGCCATCAGGTAGTCCGAGCACGTGTCGCAGGCTAGGGCCGTCCTCGGACACCCGCAATGGACGGTTGCGGACTGGTCACGACTCGCGTTGCTCCATCGGGAGGGAGGGACCGCGCCCTGGCGCCCGACGGCCATCTACGCTCGATGGCATGTGCAGCGCCTGTGCCCTGGCCGCGATGGCGGGAGCGACGAGCAGTCGCGCGTGGCTCGCGCTCCACGTGCCCGTCCTGGCCGACCCGCGGCGGATGCGGGCCGTGACCGTGACGCTGATGGTGGCCGGAACGCTCCTCTCGTCGGTGGGGCTGCAGGGCTCCGCCGGGCCGGTTGCCGGGGCCGGCACGGCGCAGACCCAGCAGGTTCGCTGAGGCATCAGCAGGGAGAACGAAGCATGGTCCGCCGCGTGACGGTAGGCTTGCCCGCGGTCGATGACGGCGTTGATGGGGTAGCCCCTTGCGACGTCGGTCCGCTAACCAGGTCAGGACCGAGAGGTAGCAGCCTCCCGCGGTCGCCGGCGGGCGCGAGGATCGTGGCTCCGGAGCCGTCATCGACCACTTTTCGCCCGCTCAGCAGTGGGCGCTGAGCACCCAGGCGGTCGTGCGGTCGAGCTCCCGGTAGTCCTTCGGTGGCGGCGGGATCGCCCGGTCGCGGTCGCGGGCATCGAGGATGAACGCCCTTGCGGCCTCCGGGCTCGACGGCGACAGGTAGGAGCCCTTCGCCGGGACGCCGCGATCCTGCGTGGTGACCACGCTCGCGGCCGGCGAGTCGGTCCAGAGGGCGACGAGCGGAACGGCGCGTCGATTCGGCACCGCGATCGGCCCGCACGGGGCCTCGCGCACCAGCGCCTCGAGTTCTGCGACGGCCGTCTCCTGCGTCGAGAGCGCGCGGTGCAGGCGATCGAGTCGCTGCGCCTGCGCGGGGGCCAGCGCGACGATCCCGAGCGCGAGGACGGCAGCGCCGGCGGCCCAGGCCCGGCCGATCGGGATCGACCGCTCCGAGCGCCACCCCGTGAGCGCATACGCGCAGACCACGCAGCCGACGGCGCCGAACGGCAGCAGGTACCGGACGATGACGGGAAGCCCACCGGCGGCGACGAGCCCGAAGGCCAGCGCGGCCGCGACGGTTGCGCCCGCGAGCACCTTCGCCTGCGGCACGCCGCCCCGCAGCAGGAGCAACGCTCCCGCCACCGCCCCGGCGAGCACCTCGAGGCGCAGGATCTCGCCGATGCGGCGCGGCGCGACGTTCACGAGCGCACCCGGGCCGGTGGGTCGCTCGAGGCGCTCGGTGCCGGCCCGCGTGCCCTGGAAGGAGAAGAGGGCGTCGCCGGTGAGGGCGAGGTCGGTGAGGCCCCAGATGGCCGGCGCGGCGACGACGAGCAGCGTCCACTGGATCCGCATCCTGCGGGTGGTCGGCTCACCGGTGAGGAGCCAGGCGAGGTAGGCGGCCGACAGGAGCCAGGCCTCCGGCCGGAGCAAGCCGGCAGCGAGGAGCGCCCAGAGCACCGGGGTGCCGCAGCGGGGCCGGCGCAGCTCCATCGCGAGCGCTCCGAGCAGCAGCGCAAGGTAGGGCAGGTCGATGTAGGCGCGTAGTCCGTAGGACAGGACGGGCTCGCGGGTGATCAGCAGGAGGGCCGCGATCACGGCCGCCGCGACCCCCAGCGACCGCTTGGCGACGAGCCCGGCCAGCACGGCGCAGGCACAGGTCGCGACGTAGCCCAGGTAGGCGATCACGGCGAGCGCTCCCGTCGAGGCCGACCCGAGCAGGGGCGCGGCGAGGAGGCCCGCAGCGGTGAGCAGGGGATGGGGCGTCGGGGCGCCCGCGGCCGTGAACTCGGCGGCGTGGCCGCCGGCGAGCTGGGTGCCCCAGAGCAGGCCGTAGAGGGTGTCGTAGTTCACCACGGCCGCGCCGCCCATCGCCAGCCAGAGCACGGTCGCGAGAGCGACCGACAGCATCGGGACGGCGAGGCGCGCAGGCACGGGCGGACCCTATCCACCTGGCCCCGGGTGCACGCCCGGGGCCGCGCGGGCCGCTCCGGCGTCGGGTGAGCCCGGCCTGACGCCGGACGAACTTCCTGCACGGTGCGGACTCCTCCCGGCGACCCTTCGCCTCGGCGTGAGGCTCGCCTAGACTCATGGGCTCGTGTCAGCGCCGTCGCTCTATCGCCGCCACCGGCCACGCACGTTCGAGGACGTCGTCGGTCAGGATCATGTGGTCCGCACCCTCCGCAATGCCGTCGAGCAGGGGAAGGTCCACCACGCCTACCTGTTCGTGGGGTCGCGCGGGACGGGCAAGACCTCGATGGCGAAGATCCTCGCCTCGTGCCTCGACTGCGAGCACGGACCCACCGCCACGCCGTGCGGCGAGTGCGAGTCCTGCGTCTCCATCCAGCGTGCCACGTCGCTCGACGTCGTCGAGATGGATGCCGCCTCCAACAACTCCGTCGACGACATCCGCGAGCTCCGTGAGCGCGTGATGACGGCGCCGAGCGGGGGCCGCTGGCGGGTGTACATCCTCGACGAGGCGCACAT
The DNA here is from genome assembly GCA_030655275.1 of Solirubrobacteraceae bacterium. Taxonomy (GTDB): domain Bacteria; phylum Actinomycetota; class Thermoleophilia; order Solirubrobacterales; family Solirubrobacteraceae; genus JAGIBJ01. The sequence goes on along the minus strand of JAURVW010000181.1, from coordinate 753 downwards.
GCTCACCACGCAGGCGTGGAACGCGCTCCTCAAGACGCTCGAGGAGCCACCGCCGCAGACCGTGTTCGTGCTCGCGACGACGGAGGCCCACAAGGTGCTTCCGACGGTCGTCGATCGCACGCATCGCTTCGACTTCACGCGTCCCACCGGCGAGCAGATCTCCCGGGTGTTGGCACGCGTCGCCGACCGCGAGGGACTCACGCTCACGCCGGGTGCGCTCGGGCTCGTCGCCCGCAACGCGAACGGCTCCTTCCGCGACGCCCTCGGCACCCTCGAGCAGCTCGTCACCTACGCCGGCTCGTCCGTCACCGAGGAAGACGCCGTCACGGTGCTCGGCATCGGCGACGACGCCCAGCTCTTCGGCGCCGTCGACGCGGTGATCGCCGGCGACGCCGCCGCGGTGCTGCGCGTGGTGCAGGACGTCTCCGCCCACGGCCGCGACCTCGGCAGCTTCACCCGCGAGCTCGAGCGCCACGCGCGCGACCTGCTCGTCTGCTGCATCTTGGGCGGCGTTCCGCCGGAGGTGCGCCTCACGGCCGACCGCGACCGCGCGCTCGACGACCAGGCCCGCCGCATCGGCCGCGACCAGACCACCCGCCTGCTCGAGCTCGTCGCCACCGCCCTCACGGCGACGCGCGACGGCGCCGACGGCCGCGCGATGCTCGAGCTCGCGCTCGTGAAGGCCGCCGATCCGACGGTCGACCCGGCGCTGCGTGCCCTCCAGGCCCGCCTCGCGCGGCTCGAGGCCGGCGC
>JAURVW010000172.1 GCA_030655275.1 Solirubrobacteraceae bacterium | reverse complement strand
TCCGCGACACGCGCGATCGAGGCGCGCGGCGAGCCGCCATCGGTCGCTTCGTCGAGCCCTTGCGGATCGCTGCCGATGTGGACCAGCGGCACGTCGCGCTCGTGGCAGATCAGTGCGCAGCACTGCGACACCGGGTTGCCGTCGAACACGATCACGGCGCGCGGCCGGTGCTGCTCGAGCAGTTCCTCGAAGCGCGCGGCGATCGCGTCCAGCGCCGGCTCCGGCCCGGCACCGAGCTCGATCGGCCGCACCGCCCCGAGCCCGACGAACTCGTGCAGCGCGCGGTCGCGTTGCCAGGCCGCCCGGCCGCCCGCGCTCACGAGCAACGGGCTCGGCAGGTCGGTGCGCCCGGCGATCGCGTGCAGCAGCGGCACCGCCTTGACGTGGTCGCTGCGGCCGCTCGCCACCAGCAGCACGCACCCGGCGTCGCCCGCCGCGCGCGGCGATGGCAGCTGCGGCGCCTTGACGCGCGCCGGATCGGTCTCGTCCTGCGCGGTTTCGGCACGCAGCGCACGCGCCACCGTGACGACGCAGGGCGCGTCGACCCGCGTCGCGCCACTCAGCATCTGCGACAGCAGCAAGCGGTTCACCAGCATGTTGACGCGGCGCGGCACGCCGCCGGTGAAACGATGGATTTCCTCGAACGCCGCCACGTCGAACGAGGGCACGCCGACCCAGCCGACCCTCATCAGCCGATGCTCGATGTAGCCCTGCGTCTGCCCCGGCCCGAGCGCACCGAGGTGGCACATGCGCTGGACACTCGGCTGCAATCCGTGGGCGCTCGCGACTTGCGCACGCAGTTCAGGGTGCCCGGCCAGACAGACCCGCAGTTCGACCCGCGCCTGCCTCGCCGTCTCGGCGAGGTCGACGAGCACGCGCAACGCCTCCGACACCAGGTTCTGCGCTTCATCGATCGCGAGCAGAACCCGGCGCCCCTGGATCCGCAGGAACTGCCGCCGCAGCGATTCGGCGACATCGCCGGGCGTGTCCTGCGCGCCGGCCGCGCCCACGTGGATCGCGACCGATTGCAGCAATTCGTCGGCATCGAGCTGGGTGTTCGCGATGTGCGCGACGACGACACCCCGGTCGGCGCACTCGTCGATCCACTGCCGCAGCAGCGTCGTCTTGCCCGAGCCCATCTCGCCGCTCACGACCAGCAGCGGCGGCTGCAGCGCGAAGATATGCCGCATCGCGGCGAGTGCCTCGCGGTGGTTATCGCTCAGGAACGGCAGTTCGGGATCCGGGCTCAAACGGAACGGCGCACCCGACAAGCCGAAATGCCTTTCGTACATCGACGAAAAGTCTAGTCACACCGTGCGCGGCTGGCGACCCCCAAGATCGACTTGCGCGCTAACCCTCGGCCAGGCGTTCAGCGAGCGCCGGCCCGCCGCAGGCTCGCCTTCAGCGCCTCGATCTCGTCCATCAGGT
>JAURVW010000169.1 GCA_030655275.1 Solirubrobacteraceae bacterium | reverse complement strand
AGGCCGGGGTCATATTCTGCGCATGCCAGGGCATTGATCCGAGAGAGTGGCCGAGACCGCCGGGACGGACCGGGATGGTGCGGCCATGCAAATTGAGTACAAGCCGAACGGAACTGCGGGCTACTTCTGCCGGTTGATTGGCGACGCGGATCTCGTGCTTACGGTGACGCTGAGCGACGGCGCAGCCAATGTCGAGGCATCGCCGGACGGGCTGCCAACGCAGGCGGCCGCGGCCGCGGTCGAGCAGTACGCGGGCCACGAATGGCAACGCAGGCGAACGCGGGACCCACAGAAGCGCGAGCATCACGAAAAGGAAGCAGCGAAGTGGTGCAAAGCGGCGAAGGACATTTCCGCTCTGCTCGGCGACCTCACCGAGGAAACCGAGCACGGGTGGTGCTCCGACTGCTTGGCGAAGTCCGACCACCGGCTCGCGCGCTCTAGAACGAAGCTCCGCATCCGTCGATACGTTTGCATGGAGTGCGGCTCGCCTACCGGTCGGTGCGACATCCCCAGGTGTCGCAACTTCGCCGATCGAGGAGGAGGCCCCGGCGAGCGAACGCGGTTCTGTGCCGAACACCGTCACGAGATCCCATCGTTCGAGAAGCTGGAAGCGCACGTCGCCTCGCTCGACGACTATTTGCCCTGGCTCGAGCACGAGCGATTCAACGCGAAGAAGTTCTCCACGATCGCGGCAGTATCAGTCGCCGGAGTCGCGGTTGTGGGTCCCCTCGCCTTCGTTGCCGCGCCGGCGATCGGCGGCGCGCTTGGCGCTTGGACCGGCCTGTCCGGTGCCGCGGCTACAAGCCACGGACTGGCACTACTCGGAGGTGGAGCTATCGCGGCCGGAGGCCAGGGGATGGCGGGGGGAATCGTCGTAGTCACGGCCGCCGGTGTGGGCCTTGGCGGGGCGTCCGGAGCGAGCGTGGCGAACGCCTACGTCCGGAGCGACAAGTCGTTCGGCTTTGAGCGGCTTTCCAACGGAGCTCCGCAGACCGTGATCTTTGCTGACGGGTTTCTCTCCGAGGGCAACGCCGGTTGGGGCGCGTGGGAGCGAATCATCGGCGAGAGATACCCCGAGGCGACCGTTTACCGGCTGGCCTGGGGCGCGAAGGAGCTCAAGTCTCTGAACGCATTTCTCACTCCAGCCGTAGCTCGGATACC
>JAURVW010000164.1 GCA_030655275.1 Solirubrobacteraceae bacterium | reverse complement strand
GCCGCGGGCTTTCGGGCGGCCAACACCCTCGACGCGATGGTCGGCCACCACTCCACGAAATACGAGGAGTACGGCTGGGCGTCGGCGCGGCTCGACGACGTGCTCGGCTTTCTGCCGTCGCGCCTCGGGGCCGCGCTCGCGGTGCTCTGCGCGCCGATCGTCGGGGGCGACGTGTCGGTCGCCGCGGCCACCCTGAAGCGCGACGGGCGCGCACATCCGAGTCCCAATGCCGGACCGATGGAGGCCGCCTTCGCGGGCGCCATCGGCGCGCAGCTCGGCGGCCCCTTGCACTACGGCCCGCGCCTCGAGATCCGACCGACGCTCGGCGACGGCCGCGACCCCGACGCCCAGGCCCTGCGCGACGCGGTGCGCCTCTCGCAGGCGGTCACCGCCGGGACCGTGGTCGTGAGCCTTGCGCTGCGGGCCGTCGCAGGCCGGCGCCGCCGCGCCGGGCCCGCAGCGCTGACCCGCTAGGAGGCCAGGCCGAAGTCGGCCTGGGCACCGGCCGACCGCAGGACGGCCTTCGTGATCGCCCCATGGCCGGCGGGCTTCGGGTGGTAGATGTCGCCGACCGCGCCGACCCCGTTGAACTCCCAGACCCAGGAGTCCTTGTTCTCGGCGTACGGGTCCTGGTTCGGCTCATGACCGAGGAAGAGGTCCTTGATCGGGATGAACTCGACCTGCGGGCCGCCCTGGGCGTTGGCGGAGGCCAGCGCGGCCTTGATCGCCTGATCACCGAGGTCGCCGAGCTCGCGGACGGCCTTGCCGGCGTCGAACGAGTTCAGGAGACCGCGCAGGATGTAGGTCTTGGGCTGCGCGAGGTACGGGTAGGAGACGACGATGATCTTCGCGCCGGGGCGGAGCTTCGCCTTGGCGCGCTGGATCGAGGCGAGGGAGTCGGCCTGGACCTGCGGGACCTTGGCCTTGCCCTTCGTGATGGCATCCCTGCAGCGGGCCGGGTCGAACACGACCGGCGTGAAGCAGCTGATCACGATGCTCGTGAAGCCGACGTCGTTGCCGCCGATCGTGAGGGCGACGAGATCAGTCTCGGGGGTGATCGCACTGATCTGCGCGTCGAGGTCCTTCAGGACGCCACCGGCGCAGGCGACGTTGTTCACGTTGACCGTGATCCCCTTGGTCCGCAGGTTGGCGGCGTAGAGCTGGCCCCAGGTCTTGTCGCTGCGGGTGCAGGACGCGTACGGGCCGCCGGCGCCGTTGCCGGAGGTGTAGGAGTCGCCGGCGAGGACGACGTCGAGGGTGGCGGCCTGGGCGCCGGTAGTTGCGCCGGCGAAGACGCCGGCACAGGCCACCAGGGCCGCGGCGGCACGGAAGGTGCGATGCATGAGGGGGGGACTCCGGGACAGTGGAGTGGACGGGACCCACCCAGTTGACCAATTCCGGGGACATTGCGCAAGCGCGCGGCACGGTTCACATCGCCCGGGCGCCGCACTGCCAGAATGAGCGCGTGCAGCATCCCCCGCTCCGGCCCCTCGTCCACCACCCCGCGACGCCGCGCCAGGCAGCGGGAGCCCGCGCGTGACGCCGCTGCTGGGCGGGCGCAGGACGCCCGCAGCGCCGAAGGGGGCGATCCTCGTCGCCGGCACGCACTCCGACGCCGGCAAGTCGCTCGTCACCGCGGGCCTGTGCCGCTGGCTCATGCGGCAGGGCATCTCCGTCGCGCCGTTCAAGGCGCAGAACATGGCCCTGAACTCGGTGGTCGCCCGGGGCGGCTTCGAGATCGGTCGTGCGCAGGCGATGCAGGCCGCGGCCGCCGGGATCGAGCCGGAGGTCGCGATGAACCCCATCCTCATCAAGCCGTCGGGGGATGCCCACAGCCAGGTGATCGTGATGGGCAAGCCCTACGCCGATGCCGACGCCCGCAGCTACCAGGGCCTCAAGGACGAGCTCCGCCCGATCGTGAGCGAGGCGCTCGCCCAGCTCCAGGCCCGCTACGACGTGGTCGTCTGCGAGGGCGCGGGCAGCCCGGCCGAGATCAACCTCCGCGCGGCCGACCTCGTGAACATGGGCCTCGCGACGACCGCCGGGCTGCCGGTGCTGCTCGTCGGCGACATCGATCGCGGCGGCGTGTTCGGCTCCCTGCTCGGCACCGTCGCGGCCCTCGACGCGACCGACCAGTCGCACCTCGCCGGCTACGTGATCAACAAGTTCCGCGGCGACCTCGGCGTCCTGGCCCCGGGCCTCGACATGATCAAGGACCTCACGGGGCGGCCCGTCCTCGGCGTCCTGCCCTACCTCGAGAACCTCTTCCTCGACGCGGAGGACTCACTCGCGATCGAGAAGCCCCGGCCCGATCTCGAGAGCGCCTCGGCCAACGGCACCCTCGACGTCGCCGTCGTGCGCCTGCGGTGGATGAGCAACTTCACCGACCTCGACGCCCTGGCGCGCGAGCCGGGCGTGCGCGTGCGGTTCACGCGATCGCCCGTCGACATCGAGCGGGCCGACCTCGTCGTGGTGCCCGGGACGAAGGCGACGGTCGAGGACCTCGCCCGTCTCAGGGCCTCCGGGCTGGACGAGGCCCTCATCGAACGCAACCGGCGCGGCGACCCGATCCTCGGCATCTGCGGCGGCTACCAGCTGCTCGGCGAGTCGATCTTCGACGACGTGGAGTCCGGGGCGGGCGAGGTGCACGGCCTCGGCCTCCTCCCCATCTCGACCACGTTCCAGGCATCGAAGGTGTTGCGCAACGCCAGCGGCCACAGCGCCCTGCTCGGCAGCGACGTCGGCGGCTACGAGATCCGTCACGGCCGCCCGCGCCTCCACGGCGGTGCCCCGCTCATCACCGACGACACCGGCGGCGTCGAGGGCTGCGTCGTCGCCGGGACGATGGGCACCTCGTGGCACGGCCTGCTCGAGCACGACGACGCCCGTCGCGCCCTCCTGCGCTGGACCGCCAGCCTCCGCGACCTGCCCTTCACGCCCTCCCCCGCGACGAACTTCGCGGCCGAGCGGGAGGTCCAGCTCGACGCCCTCGGCGACATGATCGGCGAGCACCTCGACACCGACGCGATCCTGCGACTGATCGATGCGGGCGCACCGCTGGAACTGCCCACGGTGAAGCTCACGCTCGAGTAGGCGGCGGGCCGGCGGGCGCTGCGCAGGTTCTGGTCGCCCGGAGGTCGACAACCTGCACAGCTCGGCCCAGCCCGTGGGCGGGCCGCGGGCGCTGCGCAGGTTCTGGTCGTCCAGAGGTCGACAACCTGCACAGCTCTCGGTCGGTGCGGCTCGCTACTCGTCGACGAGGCGCCCGATCAGCTCGAGGCCGCGGGCCAACTCGACCCGCTCGTCGACGGTGAGTCGCTGCTCGATCGCCTCGGCGACCCAGCTCTCGCCCGTGTCGAGGTACTGCTGATGGGCAGCACGGCCGGCGTCGGTGAGTTCGATGAGGAGCTTGCGGCCGTCGTGCTCGTCGGGGCGACGGATCGCAAGGCCGGTCTGCTCGAGCTGGGCGACGGTCGTCGCCATCGACTGCGGCCGCATCCGCTCGAGCGCGGCGAGGCCGCTCGTGGTCTGCGGGCCCTTGCGGAACAGCCATGAGATCGCAGCCATCTGGGGTGCCGGCAGGGTGCGGTCCTGGCGAAAGCGGCGCACAAGCACCCCGACCGCCGAGCGCAGGTCGAAGGCGAGATCGGCAGGCGCGGGGTCTGGCACACCCGCAGCATAGCGCCGAACTGCACAGATGAACTGTTCAGTTTGCCTGTAGAGTTATCGGCATGACCCTCCGACAGCGTGCCTTCGTCCCCGTCCTCCTGTTCGTCGGCGCCGTCGTGTCGATCATCTCCAGCCTCGGCGCGCCGCTCATCCCCGAGCTCGCGAGCGAGCTGGGGCAGAGCCTCTCGAACACCCAATGGGCCCTTACTGCGACGCTCGTCGTCGCGGCCGTCGCCTCCCCGCTGGTCGGCCGACTCGGCGATGGTCGTCACCGCAAGCACGTGATCGTCGGATCGCTGTCGCTCGTCGTCCTGGGCGGCGCCCTCGCGGCGCTCGCGACCTCGCTCGGCGTGCTGATTGTCGGCCGCGCGCTGCAGGGCCTCGGCCTCGCGCTGATGCCGCTCACGATGGCCGCCGCCCGCCAGCACCTGCCGCGCGAGAAGGCCGGTCGCACGATCGCCGCGCTCTCGGTCGTCGGTGCCGCGGGCGTCGGCCTCGGCTACCCGATCACCGGCTTCATCGCCGACCACGGTGGCGTGCACACGGCCTACTGGTTCGGCACGGCCGTCTCGGTGCTCGCGCTGGTCGCGGCCACCTGGGCCATCCCGAACCCGGACCATCCTGCCGAGCAGCGCCACATCGACTACGCCGGCGCGGCGATCATCGGCGCCGGCCTGGTCGCGCTGCTGGTCGCGCTCGACAAGGGCGCCGACTGGGGCTGGGGCGCGCCGCAGACGCCGTCGTTGCTGGTCGCCGGCCTCGTGCTGCTCGCCGTGTGGGCGCGGCACGAACTCCGGACGACCGAGCCGCTCGTCGACCTGCGCCTGATGCGCCACCGCGCCGTGCTCACCGCGAACGTGACCGGCCTGCTGCTGGGCGTGACGATGTACCTGTCAATGGTCACGATGACGCAGTTCATCCAGCTCGACGGCTTCGGATTCGGGCAGACCGTGTTCGTCGCCGGCCTCGCGCTCGTGCCGCTGTCGGTCATGAGCGCGTCGGTGAGCCGCACGCTGCCCGCGCTCGAGGCCCGCTTCGGCATCCGACCGATCATCCCGGCCGGGGCGCTGGCGGTCGCCGCGGCGTCGCTCTTCTTCGGCCTCACCGCCGACCACCTCTGGCAGGCGTTCGTGACGACCGGCATCCTCGGAATCGGACTGGGATACACCTTCGCGGCGATGCCCGGGCTGATCGTGGGCGCCGTGCCGCCGGAGGAGACGGGCAGCGCGATGGGCTTCTACCAGGTGTCGCGATTCGTCGGATTCGCCCTCGGCAGCGGCCTCGCCATCACGCTCCTGCGGGCCTTCGGCGATGCCGGTGAGCCGACCCTCGGCTCCTACCACGCGACCGCGCTGATCGGTTGCGGCCTGGCCGTCGCGACTGCCGTGATCGCCTGGGTACTGCCCGGCCGCGCGCCCGCGACCCCGGTGCGGTCGGAGGCCCTGGGCGAACTCGAGCGCGAGGAGGGGCTGCTCGCCGCAGCCGGCCTCGAAGATCTCGAGGAGCGCGACGACCCGCGCAGGACGCTCGCCCTGAGTCGTCACTGAAGACCTGCGGTATCTGGATCGGTGGCGATCGACGAGATTTGAGGCCCGAACCCTGGGAGCCTCAGGCCATGAACTCACGGGTCCGCCTACCGCTCATCGCTGCGTTCGCAGGCATCGGCCTCACTGCGGCGAGCGCCGGCGCGGAAGCGCACGCCGTACCGATCGCCGCCCCGGCCGGCACGCCCTGGGCCGCCGCCACCGCGCCCGCCCAGGACGCCAGCGCCCATGACGTCAGCGCCCGAGCTGCCAGCGCCCGCGCTGCCGCAACGATTGCCCGCGCCGCTACGCCCCCGGTCGTTCCCGCCCTACTGCCCACCCGGTACCTGCGAGGGGGTCCGCACTTCCTCGCCGACGGGCGGGTCGCCTGGCTCGAGGCCGACGGTCAGGACTGGGGCATCCGCGCCGGCATCCCGGGGAGCCAGGCGGCCAACACGCTCATCAGCGGCCGGCTCCACCACGACTCCGACGACGAGAGCGGAGAGTTCTCGGACGACGTGATCGCCTCGGACTTCGCCGCCGCGGGCACCATGGGCGTGGTCTCGCTCGGCGACGTGGAGGGCAGCATCAAGGCGCAGGTCTACAGCGCCGGCTCCGAGGTCCGGGCCTACGACCTGGCGAGCGGCCGGTTCCGCGCGCTCGACGTCTGCACGAGGCGCACCGAGGGCTTCGAGCCATCGCCACCGTTGGCGGCCTTCGCAACCGACGGCGAGCACGTCGCGGTGTCGCTCTGCACCGACACGAAGATCTACGACGCCACCGGCGCCACGCCGATCGCGACCCTGCCGACCAACCCCTACCGCCTCGACATCGCCGGCCCCTACGTCGCGACCGCCGACGGCGGCGCAGCCACCGTGCGGAACTGGACGACCGGCCAGACCGTCTACACCACGAAGATCCCCGTCTCGGCGGACCATGTCGGCTTCTCCGTGCAGAGCGACGGGGCCCTCGCGGTCGTCACGGTCCCGAGCCCCGCAAGCGGCGGCCAGGCCGAGCTCTCCTGGCACACGCCGGCGGACCCGGACGGCACCGTCCTGCCCGTGAAGCCGGCTACGGCCAGCGTGGAGGCCCGCGGCGGCAAGGCGATCGTCAGCGTCGCGTCGCTCTCCGGGCTCGGCAACGTGGTCACGGAGATCGGCCCGGCTGCGCCCGAGCTCCGGCTCGCCTTCGTCGGTTTCGACGCCGCTCCGGACTTCGGCTACCTCGATGGTCGGGTCGCGTTCGGCCGCAGCGGCTGCGATGGCGCAGGCGGCGTCGGCCTGGCCACGGGCGACGCCTCTCCGGTCGCGACGACCTGCCCCGATCTCGTGGTGCGACGTGCCAAACGCACCGGGCGACGCCTCGGGGTGAGCGTCACCTACCGCCCGGGCGTGACGGAGCCGTTGCGCGTGACCTACCGAGCCGGCAAGCGCACCCTGAGGTTCTCGATCACCCCGCGGCCGGGCACCTCCGGCGCCGACGCGAAGTTTCGACTCCCCGCCTGGGCGGTCGACAAGCGAGCGACGCTCACGGTCGCCCACCGCGGGAGCCCGCTGTTCATCTCGCAGACCGTGCAGCGCAGAGTGCACGGCTAGCGGAGAGCGGGCATCGGCACGAGACCCGCCCGATCGGGCGGGATCGATGTGGTCGCCCCTAGAGGTCGACGACGTCGAGCTCGGGTCGTCGCTCGCGGAGGGCGTCGGCGACCACACGCCGGTGGCACTCGGCCGCCTCGGCCTCCAGGCACATGAGCGCGGTCGGGGGTGCGGTACCGGAGGCGAGCTCGTCGGCGAGGGCATCGAGCTCGTCGGAGGCGCTCGCCTCGATGTAGGCCCCGAACTCGTCACGACCGCGAGCCGTGCGGCCGGCCTTGTAGTGGACGCGGATGTCGGGCGGGGTGCCGAGCGTGCGCCGGTGCTCGTAGGTGATGCCGTGCTCGAAGAGATAGATGCCGAGCTTCGTCTTCGACATCCCGGCCCGGCGCGACTGCGGCCGATAGCGCACGTCGATCAGGCGACGGACCCCAGCCCCCTGCAGCTCGGCGACGAGCTGCGCGGGCGGCAGCGCCTCGTACCCGATGGTGAAGAGCGTGGGCATGGAGCCCACGCTAGCCGCCGCTCAGCCGGCGAGGGCGTCGATCGCGGAGAGCGATTCGATCGTCTGCGCGGTGGCGCGGGCGGCTTCGGCGCCCTTCTTGGCGAGGTGGCCGGCGAAGTACTCGAGGTGCTCGGCGTGCTCGTGGAAGTGGTGTGGCGTGAGCGACAGGGAGAGCACCGGCACGCCGGTGTCGAGGCTCACGCGCATGAGGCCGTCGACCACGGCGGCGGCGACGAACTCGTGGCGGTAGATCCCGCCGTCGACGACGAGCGCCGCGCCGACGATCGCGGCGTAGCGGCCGGTGTTCGCGAGCTTCTGGGCGTGGAGCGGCAGCTCGTAGGCGCCGGCGACGTGGATCACGTCGATCTGGTCCTCGGCGTACCCGAGGGCGCCGATGGTCTCGACGAACGCCTCACGGGCATGGTCGATCAGCTCGCGGTGCCACGAGGCCTGCAGGAACGCGATCCGGTCGCCAGGGCTAACTGCGCTGCTCATCACCTTTCAAGGTAGGGACTGCCGCACCCCGGTCACCGCCCGAAGCCCCCTTCCGTACCCGTTCCGGTCTGATCTCACACCGTCCCTGGCGCATGCGCGCCCGAAAACGACCGAGGCCCGGCCGGCGCATCGCCGACCGGGCCTCGTGGGAACCCTGGTGCCGAGCGCCATCGACGCACGGCGGATCGTCGCTGGCTAGCGCTTTGCCAGCGTCTTCGTCGACACGGTGAGGGTCTTGGTGCGCGGCGCCTTGATGCCGTCGCTGAAGATGGAGACCGACGGCTTGACGGCCTTGCCGCGGCGAACCTGCTTCTTGCCGACCTTCGTGAGCTTGTAGGTGACCTTGATGGTCTTGCCGGCATCGACGGCCACGCGGCGCGAGACGATCTTGTACTTCTTGCTGCCCTTCTTCACGTAGAGCTTCACGGAGCCCTTGCAGCGGGTGGTGCCGTTGCACTTGAGGGAGAACGCGAGGCTGCCCTTCTTCGTGAACTTCAGCTTCTTGGCCGAACCGGCGAAGGTGAGGAACGGTCGCGAGGAGACGCGGGCGCCGAGCACGCCGCCCTGGTCGGCGGGCTTCGTGGCCGTGGTGCTCGTCGTCGAGGTCGTGGTCGTGGTCACGACGGTCGTCGTCGCGCCGCCGCCACCGTTTCCGCCGCCATTGCCATTGCCGACGTTCCCGGCGTCGCCGCCACCGCCACCGGTCGTCGTCGACGTGACCGCGAGGCCACCGAGGGAGGTGCCGGACTTCGCGGCGTTGCCCCACTCGTCGACGAGCGGCAGCAGCCCGAGGGTCCAGGCGCCGGTCTCGCTGCCGACCGGGAAGACGACCTTCGCGGTCCAGGTGCCGTCGTTCTTGGTGCCGGACGTGAGCGTCGCGTTCACCGTGATCGTCTTGCCGCTGGCCGACGTCGCGACCACGACCGGGGCCTTCGCACCCGTGTAGTCGTCGGTGACCTTGGCCGTCACCGTGACCGAGCCGGCCGCGCCGGCGAGATCGAGGGCGGCGGGCGTGACGGAGGAGGAGACGAGCTTCGGCGGGGTCGTGTCCCAGCCGAGGCCGATCACGAAGAAGGAGCCGAGGTCCAGCGCGGTGCCGTTCGGGCCGGAGAGCTTGTTGCCGAGGTGGTCCCAGATGCCTTCGGCCTGGAAGTTCCAGGTGCCGCCGGTCGCGCCGACCGGCACCGTGATCGTCGCGGTGTAGGTGCCGTCGAGTTCGTCACCGGAGATCCGCTTCACCGTCGCCGGGACGCTCTGGAACGGGGCGTAGGCCGAGTAGGCCGTCACGGAGGCGGGCGCGGCGCCGGAGACGTCGTCGGTGACGCGGTAGGTCGCGGTGACCTGCTGCGTGGAGAACGTGAACGGCGGCGAGACCGAGGTCGAGACCAGGACCGGCGCCTTCACGTCGTGCGCGAGCGCGGCGGACGGCGCGATCAGCGCAGCGACGAGGGTGAACCGAAGAGCGAGATAGCGGGCGACCGGGCGGGGGAAACCGGTCGGGACCGCGCGAGATGCGAGGTTGGACACGCGCCGGAATCTACCAGCGGCCTCGCTCCGTGCAACGCTGTTATTGAGCAGCCCTCAGCTCGACGCTCCGGTTTTCGGCCGCCCCCTGTGGCGCCCGGCACCCGACCTTCGCCGACGCGGACCTGCGCCGAGCCCCGCCCCTCCTCCGCCCCGCCCCCACGCCGCCGGTACCATCGGGCCGACGAGTGCGGCGTCGCGAGGAACCCGGTGAGACCCCGGGGCGGTCGCGCCACTGTGACCGGTCGCTGCAGCGGATCGCGGGCCTTCCCGCGCCCGCCGCACGGCCGGAGAGCCAGACCCTCGCGCCGCTCCCCCAAATCCGATCGGGACGCCGTATCCCACAGAGGAAGCCATGAGCCTGAGGTTCATCACCACCGCCGACACCGAGATCCTGGCGACCGCCGCCGCGGTCCGCCGGCTCCCCGAGGACTTTCCGGCCGTGCGCTGCGCGAACCCGGGCATGACGACCGACGTCGACCCGTTCATCGATCACGTCCTCGGCGACGACGCGAAGGTCGTCGTGATCCGCGTGCTCGGCGGCCGCCGCGGCTGGCAGGGCGGCGTCGACCGCCTGGCGCAGCGCTGCCGTGAGGAGAAGGTCGTGCTGATTGCCCTCGGCGGAGAGGCCCGCCCCGACGCCGAGATGACCGCCCTCTCCACGGCCCCGGCCGGCGCCGTGGCGCAGGTCGGCGAGTACCTGAACTCCGGCGACGTCGACAACGTCGAGCAGATGCTCCGCTTCCTCGCCGACACCTTCCTGCTGGAGGGCTTCGGCTTCGACCCGCCCAAGCCGGTCGAGGAGCTCGGCGTCTACCTCCCCGGTCGCGGCGACGTGACGATCGAAGAGGCGCTCGAGGGCCGCGACCCGAGCAAGCCCGTCGTCGGCATCACCTTCTACCGCTCCCACCGCCTCACCGGCAACACCGCCTTCATCGACGGGCTCTGCGAGGCGATCGAGCGCCAGGGCGGCCACCCCGTGCCCGTGTGGAGCTACACCCTGCGCCGCGCACACTCGGTCGACGGCAAGGTCGAGGCGCTCGAGCTCCTCTCCGGCAAGATCGACGCGCTCGTCACCACGATGCTCGCCACCGGCGGCGCCAACGCCGGCGACGCCGGCACCGACGTGGCCGCGGCCGACGGCGGCTCCGAGACCCAGATGGCGTGGGACGCCTCCGCCCTCGAGGCGCTCGACGTGCCCGTGATCCAGGCGCTCTGCGTGACCATGAGCCGCGAGGCCTGGGAGGAGGGCGACGAGGGCCTGCGCCCGATCGACGCCGCCACGCAGGTCGCGATCCCCGAGTTCGACGGCCGCATCATCGGCGGCCCGATCTGCTTCAAGGAGAAGGACGGCGAGCACTCGCCGGTCGGCGCACCCGTGCCGCAGTACGTGCCGGATGCCGAGCGCTGCGACCGGCTCGCCGGCCTCGTGCTCCGCCACGCGCGCCTGCGCCAGCCGATCCCGGGCCGCGGCCCCAACGGCACGACGAGCGACGACGCCAACACCGGCAAGAAGATCGCGATCGTCCTCACCGCGTTCCCGACGAAGCACGCGCGCATCGGCATGGCCGTCGGCCTCGACACGCCCGCCAGCGCGATCAAGCTCCTGCACGAGCTGAGGGCCGACGGCATCCGCGTCGAGAACATCCCCACCGACGGCGACGCGCTGATGCACGAGCTCATCGCGGGCGGTGGCCACGACCCCGAGTTCCTCACCGACGAGCTCCTCGCCTCCTCCCCGCTGCGCATCTCGGCCGCCGACTACCTCTCCTGGTACGAGACGCTCCCGACCGACCTCACGGACTCGATGGTCGAGCAGTGGGGCGAGGCGCCGGGCGACCGCTACCTCGACACGAGCGACGGTGCCTCCGAGGGCGGCGACCTGATCGTTGCGGGCGTGGAGTACGGCGACGTCGTCGTCCTGATCCAGCCGCCGCGCGGCTACGGCGACGACCAGGTCGGGATCTACCACGACCCCGAGCTCGCGCCGGCCCACCACTACATGGCGGCCTACCGGTGGCTCAACCACCACTGGGGCGCCGACGCGATGGTGCACCTCGGCAAGCACGGCACGCTCGAGTGGACCCCTGGCAAGATGCTCGCCCTCTCGGCCTCCTGCGCGCCGGACCAGGCCATCGCCGACATCCCGCTGATCTACCCGTTCGTGGTGAACGACCCGGGCGAGGGCGCGCAGGCCAAGCGCCGCGCGCACGCCGTCGTGGTCGACCACCTCGTGCCGCCGATGATGCGGGCCGAGTCCTACGACGAGCTCGCCGACCTCGAAGCCCTGATGGACGAGTACGCGCGCCTGGAGGTGCTCGACCCGAGCAAGCTCCCCGGCCTCGGCGCCGAGATCTGGAAGGCGATCCAGGCCGCGAACCTCCAGGAGGACCTCGGCATCGACGCCGACCACGAGCCGGAGGACGCCGGCACGCTCGTCGAGCACCTCGACGGCTACCTCTGCGAGGTCAAGGACGTGCAGATCAAGGACGGCCTGCACGTGCTCGGCGCCTGCCCCGAGGGCCCGCACCTGCGCGGCCTGGTCGCGGCGATCGGCCGTCACGGCTCGGGCGACGTGCCCGGTCTGCGGCGTGCAGTCGGTGCGGCGTTCGGCCTCGATGAGGAAGCGCTCGTCGCGGAGCCCGGCAAGAAGGTCGATGAGGCCCGCTCGACCGAGCTGATCGCCCGCTTCCCCGGCACCGCCTTCCGCGGCTCGGATCTCCTCGACCGCCTGGAGGAGGCCCAGCACGCCCTGCTCACCTCGATCTCCGAGCACGACTGGGATCCGTCGAAGGCCGCCGAACTCACGAAGTCGGTGCTCGGTCGCGCCGATGCGGGCGTCGAGTCGGCCCTGCGGTTCGCCGCGGGCCAGATCGTCCCGAAGCTCCGCCGCACCAGCGACGAGATGAGCAACGTGCTCGGCGCCCTGCGCGGCCACCACGTGCCCGCGGGCCCGTCGGGTTCACCGACGCGCGGTCGCTTCGACGTGCTCCCGACCGGCCGGAACTTCTACTCCGTCGACCCGCGCGCGCTGCCGTCGCAGCTGTCGTACGAGACGGGCGTGAAGCTCGCCGACGCCGTGCTGGAGCGCCACCTCGCCGACAAGGGCGAGCTGCCGAAGATGGTCGGCCTCGTCGCCTGGGGCACTGCCGCGATGCGCACGCAGGGCGACGACGCCGCCGAGGTGCTCGCGCTGCTCGGCGTGCGCCCGACCTGGCACCCGAGCTCGCGCCGCGTGACCGGCCTCGAGCTCATCTCGCTCGAGGAGCTGGGCCGCCCGCGCATCGACGTGACCCTGCGCATCTCGGGCTTCTTCCGCGATGCGTTCCCGCATCTCCTCACGCTGCTCGACGACGCCGTGACGATGGTCGCGGCGCTCGACGAGCCCGACGACCAGAACTTCGTCGCGGCCCACGCCCGCGCCGAGGCCGCCGCACTCGCCGGCGAGCTCGAGGAGGCCGAGGCGTGGCGCCGGTCGACGACCCGCATCTTCGGCAACAAGCCGGGCACCTACGGCGCCGGCCTCATCCAGCTCCTGGAGACGCGCGACTGGCGCGACGACCGCGACCTCGCGAAGGTCTACGAGGCGTGGGGCGGCTTCGCCTACGGCCGCGGTCTCGACGGCGCCCCCGCCGGTGAGGCGATGCGCGCGGCGTTCGCGAAGATCGACGTCGCCGTGAAGAACGTCGACTCCAACGAGCACGACCACCTCGACTCCGACGACTACTACCAGTACCACGGCGGCATGATCGCGACCGTCCGTGCGATCTCCGGCAAGGAGCCCGAGGCCTACCTCGGCGACTCGTCCGACCCCAAGAAGGTCAAGATGCGTACCCTCGCGGAGGAGACGCGCCGCATCTTCCGCGCCCGCGTCGCCAACCCGCGCTGGATCGGGTCGATGACCCGCCACGGCTTCAAGGGCGCGGCCGAGCTGCACGCCACCGTCGACTACCTCTTCGGCTACGACGCGACGACCGACGTGGCCTCGGACTGGATGTACGAGACGATCACCGAGAAGTACCTGCTCGACGAAGACGTCGCCGCCTTCATGGACCAGGCGAACCCCTGGGCCGCCCGCGGCATCGCCGAGAAGCTCCTCGAAGCGATCGAGCGTGGCATGTGGAAGGAGCCGAGCGACGACCTCGTCGACGCGATCAAGCAGCGTTACCTCGCCCTCGAGGACGACCTGGAAGCCGCGACCGCGTGAGCGACCCGGGCGACCAGGACGAGACCGGCGGCGCGGGCCGCCCGGCGCAGCCCGCCGAGACGGGCTTTCCGCTCAGCGCGATCGTCGGCCAGGACGACCTGATCGAGGCGCTGCTGGTGTGCGCCGTGCACCCGGCGGTCGGCGGCGTGCTCGTGCGCGGCGAGCGCGGCACGG
>JAURVW010000121.1 GCA_030655275.1 Solirubrobacteraceae bacterium | reverse complement strand
AGGATCCGCTCGACGAGACCGGGTACGAACTCCTCATCCGCTGCCAGCTGGCCGCGGGCCGCGAAGGCTCCGCGATGGGCACCTACGCCCGGCTCGAACGCGCGCTGGCGGGCGCCCACGGAGGCCAGCCCGGCCGGGTGCTCCGCGAGCTGCGCGACGAGGCGACCCGCTCGCCGGACGGCCTGGCGGGCGGCTCCGCGATCCCGCTCATGCCGCTGGCCCTCGTGAGGGACCGGCGCACCCCACTCGTGGGCCGGGAACGCGAGCTGGCCGCGCTCGTGGCGGCCTGCGCGCCGGAGGCCTCTCGATCGCTCGTGCTCGTGGAGGGCGAATCGGGCATGGGCAAGTCGCGGCTGCTCGCCGAGCTCGCGGCCGTGGTGATCGGGCAGGGCGGCCTCGTGCTGCACGGCCGCTCCTTCCTCACGGACCCCTTGCCCTTCGGCGCGATGCAGCAGGCGCTGCGTGGCGTGCCGGGCGGTCGCCTCGGGGACGTCGCCCGGCTGCGCAGGATGGTGAGCGACGCTCCGGGCGACGCGACGCGTTCGCCCATCGATCCGGCGGCGCGGCGGTTCCAGGCGTTCAACCAGATCAGCGATGCCCTGGGCGCCGCAGCCCGCACCACGCGAGGTCCTTGCGTGCTGCTGCTCGACGACGCCCAGTGGCTCGACCCGTCGAGCGTCGAGCTGCTCGGCCACGTCGTTCGCGGTGGTGGCGCCGGCCGGCTGCGGCTGGTGATGGCCGCGCGACCCCGGCCGGCCGGGGTCGACGACCCCGTCGGCGTGATCGAGGCTGCGGTCGGCGGATCGGTGCGCATCACCCTCGAGGGCGACAGCCCACTCCTGCGGCGTTCAGGAGAGGAGCTCGGCGCGACGATCGTCGACGAGTCCGACCTCGGTGCTGCGACGGCCGTGGTGCTCGGTCGCGCCGACCTGGCCGTCCGTCAGCTCGTGCACCTCATCGCGATCGGCGGCGACGAACTCACGCTCGTCGAGCTGGCTGCCGTGATCGGGTGCGAGCCGTCCGAGGCCGCGGGCCTCGCTGCGCTGGCCGTCGCCGACGGGCTGCTCGAGGAGCCGGGGGCGCCGGGGCGGGCCGGGCGGATCCACGATGCACGCCGCCAGGCCGTGATCCGCAGTACCGCACCGGGCGCGATCCGGTCGGCGCACCGCTCGCTCGCCGGGGCACTGGAGTCGCTGCTCGACGAGGCCGTCGAACGCCGGTCGCAGGTGCCGCCGATGAGCCCTGGCGTCGCCGGCCGCGACGACGAGGTCGTGAGGAGCTGGATGGCCGCGTACGGCGCACGGCTGGCCGAGCACTGGCGCCGAGCCGGCGGACTCGTCGCCCACAATCGCGCGGCGCTCTATGGCAGCCAGGCCGCCGAGATCGCGCTCGAGGGGCTCGCATTCGAGCGGGCCGCGGAGCTCGCCGAGCAGGCACGCGTGGATCTGCTCGCGTCCATGAGTTCGATCACCGCGTCGGGCACGTCGGAGCTGTCGCTGCTCCTCCTGCAGGGCCAGGCGCTCAACGCCGCCGGCCGGCTCTCGGCGGCCGCACCCGTGTGGCTGCGCGCGATCGAGGTCGCGGAGGCGACCGGAAGCCCGGACGACCAGGCCCGCGCCGTGCTCGGGCTGGCCGGCCCCCGCCTCGGCGGAGCCGTGCAGGTCCCCGGCCTGCGAGAGGCGCTGGAGGCCTCGTTGCGCCGGTCGCCGGCCGACCCGTCGCTCGAGGCCAGGGTGCGATCGCGGCTCGCGGGGGAGCTCCGAGCGGGGCCGGTCGACGAGCGCCGGGCGCTCGCGGAGTCGGCGATCGAGCTCGCCCGCGCGACGGGGGACGGGGCGGCGGTCGCCGACGCGCTCCTGTGGCGCCACCTCGTGAAGATCTGTGACGCCGAGGTCGAGGGCCGTGCCGCGCTCGTCGACGAGGCCGAGCAGCTCGCCCGGGGGGCCGGCCGCCTCGACCTCGCGCTCCACGCCCGGATGGTGCGGTTCAGCGACCTCGTGGAGGCGGGCCGCATCGACGACGCCGACGACGAGCTGCAGGGGTGGGACGCGGAGGCGACCGAGGCGCAACTGCCCTACAACCGCTGGGCCGCCGCCGTCTGCGCGCCCACGATCGCGCTGGCCCGCTGCGACCTGCCGGTCGCGATCGAGGGGATCCGCCGTGCCGAGCGGCTCGCCGCCCCGCTCGGCGACGACTGGATGGTGCGGTCGGCGATCGGCGGGCAGTGGTTGTCGGTCCAGATCGTGCAGGGCGACATCGACGGGCTCCGCGCCGTCCTCGAGCCGCTGGTCGCGTCGGCGGCCGAGACCAACTGGGTGTGGGGCATCGCGCTCGCCCTGGGGGAGCTGATCGCCGGCAACGACGACCGGGCACTCGAACTGATCGACGGACCGCTGCGAGCCGGGGTCGACACGCTCGTCGATGCGTTGCGGCTGCCGTCGCTCAGCTTCTTGGCGATCGTCGCGACGACGGCCGGGGCGCCCGCGCCGGCCTTGGAGGACCTGCGCCGCGCGATGGAGCCGCACGCCGCCGTCTGGGCGACGCAGCACTACGGCGGCACCACCCACGGTCCGCTCGCGACCCGCATCGCGCTCGTCGACGTGGCCCTCGGCGATCTGGACCGCGCGCGGGCGCGCCTCGCCCCCTACGCCGTCGATCCCGCAGAGGCTGAGGCCGCGCAGGGCGACGAGCTGGTGCAGCTCGCGATCCTCATGGTGCAGGCCCGCATCCTGGCGGCGTCCGGGCAGCTCGAGGAGAGTCGCGCGCTGCACCGCACGCTGGCCGACGCCTCCCGCGAGGGCGGTGCACACGGCTGGGCAGCGCTGTTCGAACGCAACGCCTGACGCCCCGAATTCACGGGGCAATGGCGAGGGCTGCGTGACGAGACATCACGCAGCGACGTGTTCCGTTACTCTGACGGCACCTCTCGGGGCGTGGCGCAGCTTGGTAGCGCGCACCGTTCGGGTCGGTGAGGTCGGAGGTTCAAATCCTCTCGCCCCGATGAATGGCGGCCCCTGGCGTGCACATGCACCGCCGGGGGCCCCGACCCTCTCATCGGGCAGTCACCACCCGCTGCAGCGCCCGGGTATCCGCGGCTACGCCCCCTGAGGAACCAAAGCACGCAGCACCGAGCATCCGATGCTCAGGGCGCCGCGTCCACCGCCGCGAGCCCGCGGTGACGGCACTCAAGACCCGTTGGTCCCGGAAGGGGCCTCTGCCGGCATGGGAGAGCGTCACCGTGAGGCCTTGCGGCGTGGTGAGGGGTTTGGCGTGTGTATTCGCTCGGGTGCGCGGTTGGGCGCCACGGCGTGCGTGATGAGCGTCACGCTGTAGCCAGCAGCAACCGGAGGGCAAGATGTTCGGGACGATCGTGATCGGGGTCGAAGGACGACCTCAGGACGCTGAGGCGCTCGCGCTCGCACGCCAGCTCGGCGGCCCCCTGGCCAAGCTCATCGCGGCCCACGTCGCGACGACCGGCGGCGGATCCGCGATGGCGGGCACCCCGGAGGTCGCCGGCGGCCTGCTCGCCGAGGCCGAGGTGATCGTGAAGACGTTCGCCGCCAGCGAGCGCGGGGTTGAGGCGATCGCCACCTCCGCCCCGACCGTGGCGGAGGGGCTGCACCACATCGCATCCGGCGCCGACGCCGACCTGCTCGTGCTCGGCGCCTCCCACCACCGGCTCGTCGGCCGGTTCCGCTCCGGGGAGGCGCTCTGCCAGATCGTGCGACGGGCGCCATGCCCCGTGGCGATCTGCGGAGCGGGCCACCACGCAGGCGGCAAGCTCGAGCAGATCGTCGTCGGGTACGACGGCTCCGACCTCGCCGAGGCCGCGGTCGGGCTCGCCGTCGAGCTCGGGGGCCGCGACGCCGCGCAGGTGATGGCCGTCGAAGCGATCGAGCCCGCGATGCCACTCGCGGTCCTCCCGGGCGCGACCGCGACGGGAACCCTGCCGGACGATCACGCCCGCGTGAACGCCGACCTCGACCGGCTCACCGCACGCTTCGGACTGCACGGCGTGGTGCAGGTCGGTCACGCCGGACCGGTCCTGAGCGAGGCGGCGCGCACCGCCGACCTGCTCGTGGCCGGGTACCACGACTCCGGTCTGCTCGAACGCCTGATCCGTCGGAGCACGAGTCACGCGCTCGTGCGCGAACACCGCACGCCCGTGCTCCTGATCCCCCCGCTCGCGGCCTGACGTCGCTCCTCGGCGTCGGCTGCGAGCGTCACCCGACCGGCTCCACAGCGGAGCGGAATCGCGCCGGGCGCTCAACCTCGGTGCACCAGTGCCCGATGATTGGACTGTGGACGCCCTCGAGCATGGCCCGAACGATCCGCTGAGCGCTTCGGCCTCGGTGAGCAGCCCTCCTCCGACCGGCGCACCGCCGGTGGCGCCGTACGTGGCGCCGGTCCCCGCCGTGCCGGTCCATGGGGCGCCGGGTCTCGCTCCGGAGGCGCCGGTCTACGCGACGCACGAGCCGGCCCCCGCGCCGACGCACGCTGCGCCGACCCACGCCGCACCGCCCTCTGCCGCACATGCACCGCACGCCCCGGCCACCGGTGCGCCCAACGTCGGGGCGATCGCCGCCTTCGGCGAGACCCTGCGCCAGGGGATCCGCCGCAGCATGCAGATCTCCAGCGACCGCCTCGAGATCGTGGTCTGCTCCCTCCTCGCGGGCGGCCATCTCCTCCTCGAGGATCAGCCGGGCGTCGGCAAGACCCAGCTCGCCCGCTCGATCGCCAGCACGATCGACGGCCGCTTCGCGCGCGTCCAGGCGACCGTCGACCTCCTCCCGACCGACATCCTCGGCGCCACCGTGTGGCACGCCGCGACCGGCACCTTCGAGTTCCACCCGGGGCCCGTCTTCACGAACGTCCTGCTCGTCGACGAGCTCAACCGCGCGACGCCGAAGACGCAGTCGGGACTGCTCGAGGCCATGCAGGAGCTGCAGGTCACCGTCGACGGCCAGACCCACCTGCTCGCCCAGCCCTTCATCGTCGTCGCGACCCAGAATCCGACGGCCGGCTACGACGGCACCTATCCGCTGCCGCCCGCACAGCTCGACCGCTTCATCGCGCGACTCTCGCTGGGCTACCCGACGCCGGCCCAGGAGGCCGCCCTGCTGCGCGAGCGGCCGGAGATCGACGATCAGCCGCTCGTCTCCCTCGGCGACCTCGTCGCCGCGCAGGCCGCGACCCGTCAGGTCGCCACCACCGAGCCGCTGCTGCAGTACGTCGTCTCCGTGCTCGGCGCGACCCGCCACCATCCGCTCACGGAGACCGGGGCCAGCCCGCGTGCCGGCCTTCAGCTGCTCTCCGCCGCCCGTGCGCGCGCCGCGCTGCAGGGCCGCGACTACGTGCTCCCGGACGACATCCAGGCCCTGGCTCCGGCCGTGCTCGCCCACCGCATCCAGCCGGTGCCCGCCGCGCCCGCCGACGCACAGCTCACCGTCGTCGCCGACGCGCTGGCGCAGATGCCCGCCCGGTGAAGCGCCCGATCGAGCTGGCGCTGGGGCCGTTGCTCCTCGGCCTGGTCGCCGCGGCGCTCGGCTCCCTGGCGATCTTCGCGATCGCCGTCGGCCTCGCCGTCACGTACGTGGGTCTGCACCAGGTGGTCGCGCGAGCCGCGTCGCGGATCGTCGTCGTGCGCCGGATCGGCCACCGCGAGGTGGTCGAGGGTACGCCCGTCACGCTCGAGTTCGAGATCGGCGGGATCGGCGGCCTGCCGGCCGGCGTGGAGATGCTCTGCCGCTGCGGGGAGTGGCATTCGCTCAATCTCGGGGTCAACACGGTGCGGTGGACGATCGACCGTCCCGGCCGCCACGCAATCGAGCCGTCGCCGCTGCGGATCAAGGACGACCTCGGACTCTTCACGCGCACGGTGCTCGCCGGGCACGACGACGAGGTCCTCGTGCTTCCGGCGCCCGCACCGACGGCCCCACCCGTTCGGCGGGGCGCGATGGATGCCGCGACCGACCCCGAACCCGACGGCATCCGCACGT
>JAURVW010000120.1 GCA_030655275.1 Solirubrobacteraceae bacterium | reverse complement strand
CGACGGCGTGGTCGACTCGCGCGGCGACGGGCTCTCGGGCGGGCAGGCGCAGCGGGTGGCCGCGGCGCGGGCCGTGTACCGGGCCCGGCGGCTCGACTGCGCGCTGGTGGCGTTCGACGAGCCGAGCTCGGCCCTCGACGCCGAGACGGAGGCGGCGCTCGCCCGGGGACTCCGGGCCCTCGCCGACGAGGGGCGCGCCGTGCTCGTGGTGACCCACCGCCCGGCCCTCGTGGCGGCCGCCGACGCCGTGCTCGACCTGGAGGCGCTCGCCGCAGCCGGAGCGCTCGCCGTGCGTGCCGCGGCCGATGGCCTCGACGTGCGGGCGGCCTCCGGTGCCGTCGACGTGCCCGCGCCCGCAACCGCGCAGCGCTCGGCGAGGGACGTGCGCCGATGAGGCGCGCCGAGGTGCTGCGGCTCGCCCAGCCGAGGGTGCGGAGGTTCCTGCCGGGCGTGCTGTTCGGGCTGCTCAGCGCGCTCTGCGCGGTCGGCCTGCTGGCGACGGCGGCGTGGCTGATCACGCGGGCGGCCGAGCAGCCGCCCATCCTGTACCTCTCGGCGGCGATGGTCGGCGTGCGGGCGTTCGCGCTCGGACGCGCCGCCTTCCGCTACGTCGAGCGGCTGGCCTCCCACGACGCCGCCTTCGCCACGATGCCCGACCTGCGCGTCGGGCTGTACGAGCGCCTCGTGCCGAACGCCCCCGACGGTCTCGGCGGGAGTCGCCGCGGCGACCTGCTCAGCCGGCTCGTCGCCGACGTCGACGAGCAGCAGAACCTGCCGCTGCGGGTGGTGCAGCCGCTCGTGGTCTCGGGACTCACGGCGGTCGCCTCGGTCGTGCTGGTCGCGGTCGTGCTGCCCGCGGCCGCGCTGGTGCTCGCGGTCGGCCTGGCGATCGCCCTGGCGCTCGGAACCCTCGTCAACGCGTGGGTCTCGGCCCGAGCCGAACGAACGCTCGCCGGCCTTCGCGGACGCTACCGCGCCGAACTCACCGACTATCTCGAGAACCTCGACCTGCTCGCCGCCTACGGGGCCGACGGCCG
>JAURVW010000102.1 GCA_030655275.1 Solirubrobacteraceae bacterium | reverse complement strand
TCAACAACGAGGGCTTCGCCATCGCTCCGCAGGCGGAGTGCGTCGGCGGCCTCAAGTCGGTCTTCTGGGCCGATGACAGCGCCACCAACGGCCATGCGATCCGCTCGGGCAAGCTGAACTGCACCGCGGCCAGCGCGCCGACGCCGACCCCGACGCCGACCCCGGCTCCGGGTGCGAACCCGACGCCGACCCCGGCACCGGGAGTGAACCCGACACCGGCTCCGGGTACGAACCCGACGCCCACGCCGGTTCCGGGCACCAACCAGACGCCCACGGTTCCCGGCACCGGCACGCCGAACGTGTTCAAGCCGGTCCTCTCGGCCCTCAAGAAGTCGGCGAAGGCCTCCAAGACGGGCACGCTGAAGCTGAAGATCTCCTGCGTGATCGCCGGAACCGGCGCCTCCTCGCCGACCTCCTGCGAAGGCAGCGTGAAGCTCTCCGCGAAGATCGGCGGCAAGAAGAAGACGCTCGGCTCGGCGAGCTTCAAGCTCGCCGGCGGCAAGCAGAAGGAGCTCTCCGTGAAGCTCAATGCCGCCACGCGGACGGCGCTGCGCCGCGGCGCGCTGAAGGCGACGGTCTCCTCGACGGTCGGCAAGCAGACGGCGACGAAGGCGCTCACCCTCAACAGGGTCCGCTGACACCAGGTTCACGAGGCGGTGGTGCGCAGCCTTGCGCGCCGCCGCCCGTGGGCCTACCGTCCGTCGGGTGAGCACCCGCCGAGCCGACGCGCAGCGCAACCGGGCGCAGATCCTGGACGCCGCTTCGGTCGCGCTCGCCCGCGACCCCACGATCTCCCTGAGTGAGATCGCCCGCGAGGCGGGCGTCTCCCGCGCGACCGTCTACCGCCACTTCGCGAGCGTGGAGGAGGTGCAGGCCGCCGTCATGCACGAGGTCACCACGCTCGGACGCGGCGTGCTCCAGGCAGGACTGCCGGACGCCGTCGCGGCCGTCGCGGATGGTCAGACGGTCGCCGAGCAGGTGATCCGGCTCTTCACGGCCGGCGTGGAGGCCGACTCGATCCAGAGCGACGCGATCGCCACGATGGCCCACCCGGACGACACCCTCATCGAGACGTTCGGCCCGATGATGCGCGCCACGGTCGCCGAAGGCCAGCGTCGCGGCGAGTTCCTGCGGTCGCTCGACCCCGAGGCCACGGCGCACGCGCTCATCACCCTGATGATCCACAGCGGGCGCCGCGGGCACCGCCTGGGTCTCCCGATCGAGCAGCTCGTGATGCCGGTCCGGACGTTCCTGCGGGGCATGGAGGTCGCGCCCCGGGGCGACTTCGACGAGCCCGGCGACTGAGCCACCGCCGCCCCGCTACCAGGCGGTCCAGCCGCCGTCGACGCCGAGGATCTGCCCGGTCGTCATCGCGGCGACGTCCGAGACGAGGTAGCGCACGGCACCCGAGATGTGGTCGACCTCCGCGAGCCGCCCGGCCGGGATGCGTCGCAGCACGTCGTCGGCAAAGGCCGGATCGTCGAAGAAGCCCTTCGTCAGCGGGGTGATCACGAACGTGGGAGAGACCGCGTTGACCGTGATCCCGTGCGACGCCCACTCGACGGCGAGCGCCTTCACCATGCCGTTCACGGCGTGCTTGGAGGCGCAATAGGCCGCACGGCCCGGGTATCCCACCTCGCCCATCTGCGAGGAGAGCAGCACGATACGGCCGCCGTCGCCGCGGTCGAGCATGCGCCGCCCGACGGCGCGCGCCGCCAGGAACGTGCCGCGGATGTTCGTGTCGAAGATCCGGTCGACCTCCGTCATCGTGGTGTCGACGGTCGGGCCGGGGTAGTTCACGCCGGCGGCCGTCACGAGGATCGTGAGGGGAACATGGGCGTCGGCCGCCTCGACGAGCGCCTCGACGGACTCCTCGGAGGTCACGTCGGCCTGGATGGCTCGGATGGTGCCGGGCAATCCGCTCGCCGCGGCAACGGTCTCCTCGAGCGTCGCCTGGGTGCGGCCGGCGATCGTGACCTGGGCACCATCGGCCGCGAGCGCCAGGGCGGCGCCGGCGCCGAGGCCGGTCCCGCCGCCGGTGACGAGGGCGTGGTGGCCCGCCAGGGAGCCGGGGTGCGCAGCGGTCATCGGGGTCGATCCGTCTGGTCGGGGATGAGAGCGGCGCCCGGAGCGGGCTCGGCGTCTGATGGTGGGGGCGAGGCGGCACTCGTCGACTTCGCGTCCCAGGGTCCGAGGTCGCCGAGCAGCCGCTCCATCGCCACGTACGCCTCGTCGCGCCACGACGCCATCGCCGCCGCGTCGGCGCCGTCAAGCTCGAGGAATCCACCGCCGGTCTTCATCCCGAGGCGTCCCTCGGCGACGCGCGTGGCGACGGCCTCCGGCACCGCCATGCGCGAACCGAGCCCGGCCTCGAGCGACCCGTAGGCGCCGGCGTACACGTCGAGCCCGGCCATGTCGGCGATGGTGAACGGACCGAAGAACGGCAGCCGGAACCCGAACGAGGCGCGCACCACCTCGTCGATGACCTCGGCCGTCGCAACGCCCTCCTCGACGATCGTCGCGGCCTCCTTGAACATCGCGAACTGGATCCGGTTGGCCACGAACCCGGGCCCGTCGCCGACGACCGACGGTCGTTTGCCGAGGCGCTCGAGCAGCGCGGCCATCGTCTCGAGATGCGCGGGATCCGTCGAGGGCCCGGCGATCAGCTCCACGCACGGCACCCACTGCGACGGGTTGAACCAATGGGCCCCGAGGAAGCGATCGGGGTGGGTGAGCGGAGCGCTGAGCTCGGCGATCGGGATCGCCGAGGTGTTGGTCGCGATGAGCGCCCCGGTCGGCGCGGCGGCCTCGATCGAGGCGAGCACCGATGCCTTGAGCGCCGGGCTCTCCGGCACGGCCTCGAAGATCACGTCGGCGCCGGTGGAGGCGTCGCCGATCGAGGCGGCCGCGACGGTGTGCCGGGCGACCCGATCAGCCGCATCGGACGGCATCATGCCCGCCAGCGCGAACGCCCCGGCCCCTTCGATCGCGCGGCTGCGCGCCGCCTCGGCGGCCTCCTGCGACACGTCACCGATCGCGACCGGGAGGCCGGCCAGCGCGAGCAGCTGCACGAACCCGGTGCCCATGTAGCCCGGCCCGACGACGGCCGTCCGCCGTGGCCAGTCGGTGCCGGATGAGGAGGGGTCCTCACCGTCGCCGTCGTGGAGGGTGCCGGTTGCAGGATGCATACGTCGTCGTCGTCCTCGGATGACCGCGAAGGGCAGAGCCCGAAGGCACCCGCCACCCGCGTGGGGTGGTCAGACGGGCGCGGGCCCGGTGCTGCTGCGCCGCACGAGCGACGCGGGATAGACGCGCCGCTGGGGCTCGTCCGGGATGCCGTGGCCGCCCATCCGCTGCAGCAGGATGCGCGCGGCCTCGCGGGCCATGTCGGTCATGGGCTGGCGGATCGTGGTGAGGCCGAAGGTCTCCCAGCCGGCCATCTCGATGTCGTCGTAGCCGATGATCGAGAGGTCGTCCGGCACGCGCAGCCCGAGCTGGAGGGCGGCGTCGAGCGCGCCGAACGCGACGACGTCGTCGGCGGCGAAGATGGCGGTCGGCGGGTCGGTCTGGCGCATGAGATCGGCGCACCACTGGCTGCCGACCTGATGGGTGTAGACGCCTTCGCGTCGCAGGCGCTCGTCGAACGGCACGCCGAGGCGCTCGAGTTCGGCACGGAACGCGCGCTCGCGATCGTGGAACACGGCCATCTTGCTCGGGCCGGTGATCAGCCCGATCCGCTTGTGGCCGAGTTCGACGAGGTGCCGGGCGGCGAGCGCGCCGCCCGTCGCGTAGTCGGAGAGCACGCGGTCGAGCTCGTGGCCCTCGACCTCGCGGTTGATCAGCACGACCGGCAGTCCGTGCTGGGCGAGGCCGACCGGCGCCGAGTCGGCGCTGCGGGCGGAGGCGAAGATCACGCCGTCGACGGAGCCGCGCAGCACGTCGATCAGGTCGGCCCCGCGGCCGTAGTCGAGGCGATCGGTGAGCAGGAACGTGCGGTAGTCGGCGATGTGGAGCTCGTCGTGGAGCCCGTCGACGACCTCGAGGAAGTAGGGGTTGCGCAGGTCGGCGACGACGATGCCGACGGTGTGGCTGCGCCGCATCTTTAGGGCGCGCGCCGCACGGTTGGTCACGTAGCCGAGGCGGTCGGCGACCTCCTGGACCTTCAGGAGCGTGTCTTCGCTGACGCGCGGATCCCTCCGCAGCGCGCGGGAGACGGTCGACTGGGAGACGCCCGCTTCGCGGGCGATGTCTCTGCTGGTGGGAGCGGACATGCGGAAGCGGCGCCGATGTTACTCGGTGAGTCCCCGGTCGAAGAGGGTGAGCGGGCGGCCCGTCCGCCACGCCCGGTCGGGGTACGGCGAAGGGTGCTTC
Source organism: Solirubrobacteraceae bacterium (assembly GCA_030655275.1). Classification (GTDB taxonomy): domain Bacteria; phylum Actinomycetota; class Thermoleophilia; order Solirubrobacterales; family Solirubrobacteraceae; genus JAGIBJ01. The sequence goes on along the minus strand of JAURVW010000102.1, from coordinate 7,715 downwards.
GCGCGTCCGGCGGCGAGCTGTCGGGCGATCGTCGCGATGTGCTCGCCGTGGAGCTCCGCGGTGAGGACATCGCTCGGCGGCGGCGCGAGCGGTGGGGCCTCGTCGATGTTGGCCTGGGCCATCACGCCGAGGTACGCGCCCATGCGGTTGACGGCCTCGTCGATCGAGGTCGTCGTCGCGTAGTGGCCGCCGATCTGCCGCACCGGCACCCAGATCATCCCGAGCTGCGCGGCGAAGATCGCGAGGTCCTGCAGCGTGTTGAGCTTGTCGCCCGACGGCCCCGAGCTCACCGTGAATCCACCCGCGACCTTGTTGAGCCACATCCGCTCGAGCCACACGTCGCCGGCGAGCCGTTCGATGAACGCCTTGAAGGCCGCGCTCACCGAGCCCACGTAGGTCGGGCTGCCGAAGACCAGCGCATCGGCGCGGTGGAGGGTCTCCCAGTGGTCGTCGACCTCGTCGACCGACACCATCGTCGTCGTCACGTCCTCGACCGACGCCGCGCCGCGGGCGATCGCCTCGGCCAGCGCGGCCGTGGAGCCACGGTAGGCGCTGTGGAAGACGATGACGACGCTGATGGGACCGGCAGACGCCATGGCTCAGGCCGCGCCCTTGCGGGCGTCGCGCAGCACGCGGCGCAACACCTTGCCGGCCGCGTTGCGCGGCAGCGAGTCAGTGACCTCGATCTGCTTGGGCACCTTGTAGGCGCTGAGATGCTCGCGGCAGAAGGCGATGATGTCGTCCTCGCTGAACGCGCCGCTGCCGGACGGGTCGATCGTGACGACCGCCTGGATCGCCTCACCCCAGCGGGCGTCGTCGATCCCGAACACGGCCGCCTCGCCGACGAGCGGATGCCGCGCGAGCAGCTCCTCCACCTCGCGCGGGTACACGTTGAGCCCACCCGTGATGATCTTGTCGCCCTTGCGATCGACGAGGTAGATGTAGCCCTCCTCGTCCTGCCGCGCGAGGTCGCCGGCTGAGAACCAGCCGTCGCGCAGCGTCTCGGCGGTCGCTTCGGGGCGCCCCTGGTAGCCGACGAAGAGATACGGGGAGCGCGAGAAGAGCTCGCCGACCTCGCCCTGCTGGACCGGCCGGCCGTCGTCGCCGAGGATCTTGATCTCCGTGGCGGGGAACGGCAGGCCGACGGAGCGTTCCTTCACGAGCTGGTCGGCGGGGGCGAGGTTGGAGACCACGCCACCCTCCGTCGAGCCGTAGCACTCGAAGAGCAGGTCCTCGCCGAGTGCGCCGACGATCCGCTCCTTCATGGCCTGTGAGAGCGGCGCGGCGTTGGAGACGATCGTCTTGAGCGAGCAGCGGCCGTGGTCGGCGATGCGGTCGTCGCCGAGGCCGAAGAGGCCGTGGAAGTGCGTCGGCACCATGAAGGTGTTCGTGATGCGCTCGGCGGCCAATGCGGCGAGCACGCGCTCGGGCTCGAAGCTCGTGAGGATCGTCGCGCTGCCGCCCAGGAAGAGGTTGGCGAGCGTGAACGAGAGGCCGGCGCCGTGGTACATCGGCGCGATCGTGAGGCCGTGGTCGCGCGGGCCGTAGGAGCCGTACTCGGCGGCCATCGCGAGATAGTTGAAGGTGCGCGAGCGGTGGGGGCAGAGCACACCCTTCGGCTCGCCCGTGGTGCCGGAGGTGTAGTGGATCACCATCGTGTCCCACTCGTCCGGGACGATGCCCGGGTGCGCGTCGCTCGCACTCGAGAGCCAGGCCTCGTAGCCCTCGCCGAGCGTCACGACCGGGATGCCGTGCTCGCGGCCGAGCTCCTCGGCCTCCGCCGCCAGCCTGGGATCGGCGAAGAGCGCCCGCGCCTGGCTGTCGCCGACGACGTGGCTCATCTCGGCGAGCGTCGCGCGCGGGGAGACGGTGGCGGCCGCCAGGCCCGCGCCGGCGAGGCCGATCACGAGCTCGGGGTACTCGAGCCGGTTCGGGGAGAGGATCGCCACGTGGTCGCCGGGCGTGAGGCCCAGACCGTGGAGGGCGGCGTTGCCGACCCGATGCACCCGCGAGCGCAGCTGCAGGTACGTGAGCGTGCGATCGCCCTCGCGGAGGGCGATCTTGTGGGGCGTGCGGCCGGTCGAGACCCGGATGCCGTCGGCGACGGTCAGCGGGACGAACGTGGGGGGAATCGTCGTCATGAGAGGTCGAAGATGCGCAGGGCGTTGTCGCGGAGGAGCTTTCGCTGGGAGGCGGGTCGCAGTCCGAGGTCCTTGACCTCCTGGACGGCGCGTTCGGGGCCGATCACGGGCCAGTCGGTGCCGAAGAGGCACTTGTCGGCGCCCCACGAGTCGGCGTAGCGCACGAACTCCTTCGGCCAGTGCTTCGGGGCGTAGGCGTCGCCGGCGATGAACACGTTCTCGTGCTTGAACGACATCGCGATCATCTCCTCCGTCCACGGCCAGCCCATGTGGATGCCGATGATCCGCAGCTCGGGGAAGTCGATCGCGACCTGCTCGAGCGTGAAGGGCCGTCCGACGGAGTTCAGGATCCGGTCGCGGCGGTAGTCGAGGCAGTGCCCGACCTGCATCATGATCGGGATGTCGAGCTCACAGCACTTGGCGTAGTACGGGTAGTACTGGGCCGCGTCGGGCGCGAGCCCGAACCAGTGCGGGTAGAGATGCGCGCCGACGAAATCGAGTTCCTCGACGGCCTGGGTGAGGTCGCGCAGACCCTGCATGCCGCGGGTCGGGTCGATGCCCGCGAGCCCGTGGAACCGGCCGGGGTGGGCGGCGCAGTACTCCGCGACCCGCTCGTAGGGCACCTCGTAGGAGTGCCTGATGCGCAGGTCACCGGCGCGGGTGGCGATCACGAGGCTCTTCTCGACGCCGGCGGCGTCCATCTTCGCGATGTAGTCGCTCCACTCCACGCCGCGCCGCATCGCCTCGGGCATGCGGACCTTGTCCATGAAGGTCTCGTCGACGCCGACCTGGTCCTCGGCCACCTCGCGTGGGGTGTGGGGCCCGACGACGATGTCGATGGCCCCGTACTGCTCGTCCTGGCTCAACGGTCTGCTCCGGTCGGGCGGTCCGCCGCCGGGGATGGGCCGGCGGGGGCGGAAGGGGTCTTGGGTTCGCGGTCGACCCAGAGGCGCAGGATCTCCGAGCGCGAGAAGTGGCCACGGCCGTCGAGCAGCGCATGGGCGCCGTCGATCTCGGCGAGGTCGACCTCGGCGGTGAGGAGGGTCTCCTCGGCGCCGGTGTGCGGCCCGGCGACGATCATGCCCTGCGGATCGAGGATCGCCGACCAGCCCGCGCCGGCCGACATGCCGTCCTGCGGGCCGAGGTCGGCCTCGATGCGGTCGACCATCCCCTGCGTGAGTGGGTTCTGGGCGACGACCACGAAGCAGGCGCCGGTCATCGCATGGGTGCGGCACATGGCCTCGACCTGCACGTCGAACGACGCCTCCATGCCGTGCTGGGACCCGAGCCCGGGCCACGAGGCGGCGTGGATCTGCTCGCCGTCGACGATCAGCGCCTGGCGGGCGAGGTTCATCGTGTGCTCCCAGCAGATGAGGCCGCCGACGCGACCGAGGCGGGTGTCGAACACCGACAGCGTCGACGCATCGCCCTGGCCCCACACGTAGCGCTCGGCGTAGGTCGGCTGCAGCTTGCGGTGCTTGCCGAGCAGCGTGCCGGTCTCGTCGATGTGCACCTGCGTGTTGAACAGCGTGCCGCCGTCGCGCTCGGACACGCCGATCACCACGTTGACCTCGGCCTCGCGAGCCGCCTCGCAGAGACGGTCCGTGAGTGGCCCGGGCACCTCGATCGAGGCTGCGCGGTACTGCGCGTGCATCGGGAACTGCTTCGCCGGCGGGTAGAGATTGATCCAGTAGGGGAAGCCCGGGACGAACACCTCCGGGAAGACCGCGAGGTCGACGCCCGCGCGGCCGGCCTCGGCGATGAGGCCGCAGGCCTTCTCGACCGAGGCCTCGGCATCGAGCAGTTCGGGGGTGGCGTGGACGGCCGCGACCTTGAACGTCGTACGCGTCACGCTGCCGACCCCACCTTGTCGCCACCCGACTTGCGCTTCGTGATCTGCGAGAGGCCGACCGCGATGATGAGCGCCGCGCCGTAGAAGAGCTGCTGCACGTAGTTCTCGCCGCCGAGCAGCTGCAGGCCGGTGATGCCGGTCGCCAGGAAGTACGTGGCGACGAGCGTGCCCCAGGCGTTGAAGCGGCCCGGGAGGATGGTCGTCATGCCGAGGAAGGCGCCGGCGAAGGCCGGGAGCAGGAAGCTCGGGCCGGAGGTCGGGTCGGCGGAGCCGGAGGTGCCCGCGTAGAGCACGCCCGCGATGCCGGCGACGATCGACGCGGCGAAGAGCCCGCCGATACGCACGCGGTCGACGCGCAGGCCGGAGAGACGGGCGACCTCGCGGCCACGGCCGACGATCAGCATCCGGCGCCCGAGCGACGTGAACTCGAAGACGTACCAGACGATCGCGACGGCGGCGAGCGCGTAGAAGAACTCGAGCGGGATGCCGAGGAGCTGCTTGCCGACGGTCCAGTCCGTCAGGGCGCTGGAGATCCCGGCGATCGTGGTCTGCTCGGAGATCATCAGCGTGAGGCCGTAGGTGAACGAGCCCATGCCGAGGGTCACGATGATCGGGTCGATCTTGCCGTAGGTGGCGGCCAGGCCGTTGACCAGTCCGATCACGCCGCAGGCCGCGACCGCGGCGAGGATCGAGGGGATGAGCGGCCAGCCCTGGTTCACGTTGAGCACGCCGACCAGGACGCTCGAGAAGGTGAGCGTGTAGGCCAGCGACAGGTCGATGTCGCCGGAGGTGAGGGGAATGATCAGTCCGAGCGTGAGGATCAGGAAGACGGCCTGCGTCGACAGCATCGACGACCAGTTGGCCGAGGTGGCGAACGTGTCCGGCAGCTGGATCGAGAAGATCACGATCAGCACGAGCCAGGCGGCCGGAAGGGCGAGGCGCCGCCCGAGGTCGGTCGGGAGCCGGCGCTCCGATTTGGTGGGCGCCTTCGCGGACGCGCTGGAGGCGGAGGGGGTGCTCATCGGACGACCTGTCCTTCGGGGTTCTTGGAGACCGCGGCGGGGCCGCCGGGGGATGGAGTGGAGGCCAGGCAGCGCTCGGTGATGCGCTCCTTGGTCAGGTCGCTGCCGGAGAGCTCGGCGGCGATGCGGCCACGGGCGAAGACGAGGACGCGGTCGCAGACCGCGGCGAGCTGCTCGTGGTCGGAGCTCGCGCAGACGACCGAGCGACCCTCGTCGGCGGACCGCCGGATCACCTCGAAGATCTGGCCGCGGGCGCCGATGTCGACGCCCTGGGTGGGCTCGTGGAGGAGCAGCAGCTGCGGATCGGTCTGCAACCACTTCGCCATCACGGCCTTCTGCTGGTTGCCGCCCGAGAGCGACGAGAGCGGCAGCGACGGGTTGCGTGGGCGCACGTCGTACTCGTCCATGAGGGCGGCCGTGGCGCGCGTCATCGCGCGACGGTTGAGCTTGCCGCGCTTCCTGAACTGCCGCATCACGGGCATGGTCACGTTGTCGGTGACCGACAGCTCCTGCACGGCGCCGTCGTTCTTGCGGTCGGCCGGCACGAGCGCCACGCCGGCTCGGGTGGCCTGGATCGGCGAGATCGAGGTGAGGTCGAACTCGCGGTCGCCGACGTGCAGTGTGCCGCGGTCGGGGCGTGCCGCCCCGGAGATCACGTAGGGCAGCCGCTCGAAGCCGGAGCCGAGCAGACCGGTGATGCCGAGGACCTCGCCCGCGCGCACCTCGAGGCTCACGCCGTCGAGCAGGTCGGCCCGCACGTCGGTCACGCGGGCCAGGACGCCCTGGTCCTGCCGTGCGGCCTGTTGCGACGGTGGCACGAGTGCTTCGAGCTTGCGCCCGATGATGCGCTCCACGAGCCCGTCGTGGTCGACCTCGGCGGTGTTGCACGTGTCGATGTGGCGGCCGTCGCGAAGCACGGTGACCCGGTCGGTCACGTGCCGGACCTCGTCGAGGTCGTGGGAGACGAAGAGGACGCTCGCGCCGGAGGCGGCGACGTCCCGCATGAGCGTGAAGAGCTGCTCCACCTCCTCGCGCGGGAGGAAGACCGTGGGCTCGTCGAGCACGAGCAGGCCCTTCGTGTGCTCGAGCTCCCCGCGTGCAGCGCGCATGCCCTCCATCGCACGGGCGATGGCGAGCTGGGCGCGCTGCACGGGGCGGACGTCGGCGACGATCGCGCGGGGGTCGAGATCGATGCCGTACCGGTCGAACACCTCACGGGCGCGACGGTGCTCGTCGGCCCAGGAGATGCGCATGCGCCGACGGTTCATCTCGCCGATGCGGAGGTTCTCGACGACGCTCAGCGACTCGATCATCCCGAGGTCCTGGTGGACGAACTCGAGGCCGAGACGCTTGGGCGTGTCGGGTGAGAGTGGGAGGGGGACCTCCTCACCGGCGACCGACAACCGCCCCCCGTCCGTGCCGTGGAAGCCCGCGAGGACCTTGATCAGCGTGGACTTGCCCGAGCCGTTCTCACCGAGCAGGCCGTGGATCTCGCCGGGGACGACCGTGAGGTCGACGCCGTCGAGGGCCAGCACGCCGTCGAATCGCTTGGTGAGCCCGGTGAGCTCGATGGTGGGGGCGGTCATGGTCGCTACCTCTCCCGGCTAGGCGCCGATGCCCCAGAGCTTCAGGTACTCGCCCTGGTACTCGCCGTAGCCCTTCGTGGGCTCCGGAGGCGTGCCGGCGTCGGTGATGTTCGACTTGTCCCAGACGCGCACCGGGGTGTCGAGGACGTCCGTCGGCTCCTGACCGGTGAGCACGCGGAGGGTGCGGTCGATGGTCGACCAGCCCGTCCACTCGAGGTTCTCGCCCATGGTGGAGGTGACGGTGCCCTCGGCGATGCCGTTGAGCGCGAAGCCCTGACCGTTGAAGCCGGTGAGCTTCACGGTCTCGGAGCGCTGCGCCGACTTGATGCCCGGGACGATCGCCGACATGGCGCCGTCGTAGACCGGCATCACCCAGTTGATCTTCGGGTCGCGCACGAGCGCCGTACGCGTCTCGCCCTGGAGCTTCGTGGCCCAGTCGACGATCGGCACGTTGAGCACGGTCGTCTTGCACGAGCCGCACTTGGCGGCGAGTTCGTCCTGGATCATCTTGACCATGCCCTTCGAGGCCGGGGCCTCGTTGGCGGTGATGATCAGGGCGTTCACGTCCGCGCCGTCCTCGGCGACGGCGTAGTCGGCCATGAGCTTGGCGCCGAGCGGGAACGGCCCCGGCTGGACGGCGTCGATGCCCGTCGTGTTCGTCGCGGGGAGGGTGCCATCCGGGAAGTCCTTGTCGAGCGGGACGTGGTTGGCGATCACCGGGATCTTGGCCGCGTTGGCCTTCTTGATCTGCGGCTGCAGCTGCGACGGGCTCGGCGAGCCGTTGAGCACGATCGCATCGGGCTTCATGGCGAGTGCCTGGTTGAAGCACTTGACCCAGCCGCCGACGGTGCCGTCGTTGGCGCAGTCCTTCAGCGTGATGCCTGCCTGCGAGGCCGCGGCCTTCAGGCCGGTGTTGATCTCCTGGACGAACGGGAGCGAGGGGTAGTCCGGCACGAGGGCGACGACCTTGCCCTTGGCCGGCGCCGCGTCGAAGGCGGGGCCCGGCGCAGTGAACTTCGGCACGCCGCGGGCGGCGTCGACGGCCTCCTTGGCGCCGGCCTGGTCGACCTCGCCGGCGGCGGCGCCGGTGGAGGCGCTGCCGGTGTTGGCTGCG
>JAURVW010000100.1 GCA_030655275.1 Solirubrobacteraceae bacterium | reverse complement strand
AGGCCGTGACACGCGCTGGCCGGAACGCCGGTGCGTAGGCCTTCCGCTGCCACGCCCACTCCGCCCCGCTGCTGGTGAGCAGGCCGTCGCCGAGAAGGGGGCGCAGCATCTTGACGTCGACGGTCCCGTCCTTGGTGTAGGAGACGGCGCGGTCGCGCAGCACGTGACCGACGAGGTCGGGGTGGTGGAGCATCACCATGCGCTCGCCGGCGACGACGTGCGAGGTGATGTCGCCGTACGCCGGCGCCAGGGAGGTCACGAACGCCAGCGGGTCCCGACGCATGGCGTGGTGGTCGATCGACCCGGCCGGTCCAGGCGGCCACACTGCGTCCGTCACCGCGGGAGTCCCGGGAGCGGAAACCACGCTGCGTCACCTCTTCCTGATCAGTCGTCACGCTAGGGCCGAGGACGGACCCGGACAAGACGCAACCAGCCGGCACACGCCATTACGCATCGCGACGCGACGGAGCGGCACGAGGCGCTACGTAGGCGTGGATCGCGGTTACGTGCCGCTGCCGCGTCGTGAGGTCTGGAAAGAGTGACGACCGGGACGCAGAGTCATGGTTCTGCTGCTCCATGTTCTCGACGACGGAGGAACTCACCATGACCTTCCCACGACAGGAGCGGGCCTCAGCGTGACGACCATCCACGACACCGCGAGCCGGACCGCGGACCCCAGGCTCCTGATCATCGGCGGGACCGTCGCGCCCTACAAAAACATCCAGGCCGAGCAGGACCTCCAGCTGCAGACGTTCCTGCAGGGGCTCGACTCACAGGGCGGCGGCGCGAGTGGCGCGGACCCTGCAGACAACTTCTGGCTGGACCTCGACGAGCCCTATTTCCCGTTCAAGAGCGCACCGGTGCACCAGCACCGCGCCTCCCAGGACAAGGTCACGGGACTGGCCGAGCTGATACTCCAGAAGGAAGCGGCCGACCTCGGTATCGACTCCGACATCGTCACGCTGGAGGAGATCCTGGACTCGCGTTGGCAGCTGACCGA
>JAURVW010000099.1 GCA_030655275.1 Solirubrobacteraceae bacterium | reverse complement strand
AGGAGATCTGGGGCGACGAGCGCAACGAGCTGGGACGGCTTCGTCGTCCGGCCACCGACGAGCCACGGCTCGACCACGCCATCCGGAGTGACGGCGTGCATCGGTTCGTCGCCGCCATCCCGCCACGTCTCGCTCGCTCCGGGCAAGAGGAAACGGCCGTCCGGCAGGGCGCACACCGGTGTGACGGCCAGCTCCACCGCGAGCGCCGCCGCGTGACCCTCGTTCGTCACGAACCACGGCGGCAGCGGCCCCTCGCTCGAGCCGGCCCCGATGTCGAACGGCGAACCAGGCTCACGGATCTCGACCACCGATCCGGTGCGCCGAAACAGCACGCCGCGGGGTCCGACGATCGGCGGCCAGTTGAGCTCCGCGCCCCGTTCACCGCCGACGACATCGTCGGACCACTCGGCGGCCACGTCACCACGCCTCGCCCGCACGCGCAACGACGGCGGGATTAGCCGGCTCGCCTCGATCGCCCGCTCACGGGCGGACGCCGCATCGTCACTGCGTTGCCCGTCCGGCGTGCCGATGCTCCACCCGATGCCCACCGAGCTGCTCACGTAGCCACCGGCGAAGCCGCCGTCGTCGACGATCGGACCATCGACGTCGATCGTCCAGCCACCCCCGATCGGAAATCCCGCCAAGTCGGCGGCGCGTCCGACCCGCTTGCCGAACTCGCCCGCTTCGCTCGTCACGTGCGTCGCGGGTCCGCCGACCTCGGGCCAGCCGAGCACCACGGTCTCGGGCTCGGAGTTCGCGATCGGTGAAGAGGCCACCTCGACACCATCTCGAACGTCGAACGTGCGGACAGCCGTTCCGGCGACGGCCGCGACGCGGCCCCCGTCCGGCGACCGACTCAGCGCGAGACGGTCATACGCACCGATCTCCGTCGACCACGTCGCGAGCTCCCGCTCGGTCCCATCGACCAGGACGACCGCGAGACTGATCTCGGCCGTGCCGCCGTCGGCGCCGACCTCCATCGATCCGTGCACGTAGGCCACGGCTGGTTCCCCCGCGCGACGCATCGATGCGGTGAGCTAGAAGGGGAGCGGCTGAACGTCCGGCGGAGGCGGCGGGCCTCCGCGACGCTGCTCCGGGCTCGCCGTGACGAACTCGTCCTCGGCGCGCTCCGGCGTCGGCCGGCCCGGCGTGTCGAAGGCAGCGGCGCGCTGCGCGGCGGTCGCGGCACGCTCGGCCTCCTTGAGGCGGCCGGCCTCCTCGGCCTGCGCCTGGGCGTCGGCTGCGGCCTGATCGCCCTCGCCCGTCAGTCCGTCAGGCGCACCGGCCGGCGCGTGCGAACGATCGAGCGCCCGCTCGCCGACGGGGCCATCCGGGGCGCCCGCGGGGGCGTGCGACGGCACGTCCGCATCGCGAGCAGGCGCGACCGACGTCGGCGCAGCGCCGTGGGTCGCGGCAGGCGGATGTTCGTCGTCGCGGACAGCAACCGGCAGCGGCTCGTCAGAATGGTCCGGCACCGGCGACAGGGGGCCGTCGCCCGGCAGCGGTGGGCCCGTGAGCGATTCGGGCTCCGGCGGGTTCCAGGCCGGGGAATCCTCGAAGGCACCGCGCGGAACGACGGGATCGACCGGCGCCGGGGGCACGGCGGGCGGCTCGGGCTCCGTGAAAGCGGGAGCCCCGTGGAGGGTCGGCGGGCCCTGCGGCGCCAGCCCCGGATGCGAGAGCCAGCCAGCGCCGGCCGCGGAGGCACCCTCGGCGTCCTGCTCCTCGGCGACGTCGGCGAACCACACGGAGCCACCGAAGGCCCAGTCGGCGGACGACCATGCAGCACCGGGCTGGCGCTCCTGCTCCATCCGGTCGACCGTGCCGAGCTTGCCGCCGAGGTTGTCCATCGAGTGCACGAGGTAGGCCTCGCGCGTCTGCGGGGTGACGGGGCTTCCGTGCTCGAGCTTGCCGTGGTGGGCGAGCACGATGTGGAGGAACGCCTGCTTGCGCACCTCCGTGATGCCGGGGATGCCGTTGAGCACGCCGTGCATGCGCTCGTAGCCGATCACGATCTCGCCGCGGAGCTTGCCGGCGTCGGTGAGCTCGACCACGTCGCCGTCGGCGAATGCGTAGGCATCGAGCTTGCCGATGTCGTGGATCAGCGCGGCGGTGACGGCGAGGTCGCGGTCGATGCCGGGGAAGATCCCCGCGGCCGCGGAGACCGCCTCGGCGACGGTGAGGCAGTGCTCCAGCAGGCCGTGGCGGTAGGCCTGGTGCACGCGCTTGGCAGCCGGCGCCTCGCGGTACCGGCGCCACGTCTCGGTGCCCTCGCCCAGCACGGCCTCGAGCACCGCGGACATCCCGGGATCGGTGACGGTCGCGATGAGCGCCCGCAGGCGTGCCTCGAGCTCGGGGACCGGAACCGGCGGGCCGGGACGAAGGTCGTTGGGGTCGTAGGAACCCTCGACCGCCGGACTGAACCCCTCGAGCTTGAGCTGCGGACCGAACTTCTCGTGGATCTCGAACTGGCCGCCGACGCGGAAGGGCTGCCCGGCGACGAGCAGCGCGTCGATCTCGTCGACGTCGTCCCACACGACCGACTGCAGCACGCCCGTGCGGTCGGCGAAGGAGACTTTCAGGAAGTCACGGCCG
>JAURVW010000094.1 GCA_030655275.1 Solirubrobacteraceae bacterium | reverse complement strand
AACGCGGCCATGGGGTTCAGCTACGGCACGCGCACGTGTTACGTGACCGACGAACTCAACGGCAACGCCCACATGCGGTCGCGGTTCGACGCCCCCGACGCCCGGTGGTACATCACCGCCCCGACCGACATCTCCGGTCCTGCCACGAAGGTGATTGAGGGCAACACGGTCACGCTCTCCGCCACGTCGCCGCTGCTCACGTCGCCCTACGCCTGCATGGCGGTCTTCACCCGCTACCCCGGCGAGGAGGAGGACAAGATGGGCTCGCCGATCGACACCGCCTTCGCCGCCCTGCCCCGGCCCGTGGCCGCGCCGACGCCCACGCCGCCCCCCGCGGCACAGGACGGTCGACCGCAGATCGCCCTCGACCGCGATCGCGATGCCGTGCCGGACGCCACCGACAAGTGCCCCGACGTGGCCGGCGCCGGCACGGACGGCTGCCTCACCACGCCGGTCGCCAAGGCCCTGAAGCTCGGGACGAAGCGCCTCGTGGTGGACCACCTCATGGAGCGGACCGGCCCGAAGTGCCCGCCGGCCGTCAAGGCGACGGTCAGCGCCAGCGGCCGCACCCTCGCCAAGCAGAAGCTCGGCGTGATCGCCAAGGGCTCCTGGTGTCACGTGACCGGCGTCGTGAAGCTCAAGAAGCGCGCGAAGAAGGTGCGCGTGGTGATCGCCGGAACGGGCGTCGCGTCGATCAAGCAGGTCGTCGCGAAGGGCTGACGGCCCATGGCGGGCCGGCGCGCCAACGCGGCCTCAGCCGGTCTCGCCGTAGATGTTGGCCGTGATCGATTCGACGCTCGGCGCCGGCGCGCCGTCGGCCGGGGCCAGCGGAGTTCCACCGATCGTGGTGCTGAGCAGATAGGTGATGTCGGACAGGGACGGCGTCGGCAGTCCCTGGCGCAGCACGCTGAGCATGAGCCCGTCGCAGATCATCGCCGTCGTGACGACCTGCTCGACCGCCTTGGGCGGGTCGATCGAGGCGCCGACCGTCATGAAGAGGTCGAGCATCGCGAGCATGTGCGCCTTGTTGGCCTCCTGGAGCTCGGGCTCGTGCGCGACCGCGAGGAACAGCTCGAAGCGCGCATAGGTGATCGACCGGCGCGGTTCGGTGAGCCACCCGACCACCACCTCGGCGACGGTCTGCGTGACGAACTCCTCGGAGTGGGGTGCGCCCGTGGTGAGTTTCGCGGCCGCTGCCTCGAGCTCGACGCGGTCGATCTCGAAGAGCCGATCGAGCGCGAGGGCGAGCAGGTCGACGCGCTTGCGGCAGTAGTACGACGTGGAGCCCTTGGGGAGGCCCGCCCGCTCGTCGATCGCGAGATGGGTCATGCCGCGCATCCCGCTCTCGGCGATCACGGCGAGGGCGGAGTCGGCGATCAGGGTGCGGCGGGGATCCACCGCACCATGGTAGACCGGCACCGCCGGCAGGAGGTCGGAACGGGGGTGGGGCGCCGGGCGACCGCGCGACGCCACCTGTCGAGCCGGACGCCGCCCCGCCGGTACCCTGCGTGCATGTCCGCCGCCGACGAACCTGGGCTCTTCGGACCCGTGGAGCTCGCGGCCGGCTCGGACGGTCCGCCGGTCTCGGACGAGCTCCCGCCGCCGCCAGGCCCGGGCGCCCCGCTCGCGGCCCGCCTGCGCCCCTCGTCGATCGACGAGGTCGTGGGGCAGACCCACCTGCTGGGGACGCCGCAGGAGCCGACCGCGCTGCGGGCGCGGATCGCATCCGGTGATCCGGAGTCGATGGTGCTGTTCGGCCCGCCGGGCACGGGCAAGACCACCCTGGCGCGCCTCGTCGCCGGGCACGCCGGCGCGGTGGTCGAGGAGCTCAGCGCCGTGGAGGTGGGTCGCGCCCAGGTGCGCGAGGTGCTCGCCCGCGCCCAGAACCGGCAGTTGCGCGGCGCCCGCACCGTGCTCTTCCTCGACGAGATCCACCGCTTCAACAAGGCCCAGCAGGACACGCTCCTGCCGTCGGTCGAGGACGGCACGATCACGCTGATCGGTGCGACGACCGAGAACCCGTACTTCGAGGTCAACAGCGCGCTGCTCTCCCGGATGCGGGTCTACGAGCTCCAGCTGCTCTCCGAGGACGACCTGCGCACGCTGCTGCGCCGAGCGATCGACGGTCCGCTCTCGCCCGTCACCGCGACCGACGAGGCGATCGATTTCCTCGCCGTGCGCAGCGCCGGCGACGCCCGGACGGCGCTCGGCGCCATCGAGTCGGCCGCGCGGGCCGCGATCGCGCTGCGCAGCGGAGAGGGGGCCGACGCGGCCGATCTCTCGGCGCCGGAGGTCGACCTCGAGGGGGCCGAGGAGGCGCTGCAGCGGCGCGCCGTGCGGTACGACAAGGATCGCGACCAGCACTACGACACGATCTCGGCCTTCATCAAGGCGGTGCGCGCCTCCGACCCCGATGCGGCCCTGTACTACCTGGCCGTGATGCTCGAGGGCGGGGAGGACCCGCGCTACATCGCCCGGCGCATCCTGGTCCTGGCGAGCGAGGACGTCGGCAACGCCGATCCCTCGGCGCTGCAGGTGGCGTCGGCGGCGGCCCACGCCGTCGAGCACATCGGGATGCCCGAGTGCCAGTTCGCGCTGTCGCAGGCGACGATCCGGCTCGCGCTCGCGCCGAAGAGCAAGGCGGCCTACCGCGCGATCAACGCGGCCCGGGACCACGTGCGCCGCTTCGGCGCGAAGACGCCGCCGCAGGCCATGCGTGGCGCGTCGTACGCCGGGGCGAAGAAGCTCGGGCGCGGCGTCGGCTACGACGATCCCCACCAGCATCCCGGCGGACTCTCGAAGCAGACCGTGATGCCGGAGGGCCTCGAGGGGCTGCGCTTCTACGATCCGCCGGCCGAGACCGAGGGGCGGTTCGCCGAGCGCCTGCGTGAGCTCGCGAAGGCGCGCGACCGACCGTTCCCGGACCACGTCCACAAGCCCGGCGAGGACCCGCCGCGATGAGGCATGCCCCGACGGGGTGGTCGAGGGCCGCTCGTCAGGGGCTGGTCGGCTGGCTGGTCTCGATCGTGATCCTGTCTGCGGGGCTCGTCATCGTTCCCGCGGCGTCGGCGCTGCCGACGCCGACGCGCCCGGGACTCACCGAGGACGGGGGCTCCGACGAGGTCGTCGTCGCACCCGGGGAGGCCGACGCCACCGGTCGGATCCCGCGCCGCCTGGGCGAGGGCGGAGCGGCAAAGGGCCGCGCGGGCGTACCGGGGCCGGATGGTGGGCAGCTCGGCAGCCGCAGCGTGGTGGTGCTGCGCGTCGACTACGCAGGCGATCCCGTCGATCCCAAGGCTGCAGGCCAGCCGTACACCGAGGCCGAGATCCGCTCGCGGCTCACGGGCGCGGCGCTCTCGGCCTCGTCGCTCTTCTCCGCGCAGTCGGCCGGCGCCGTCTCGTTGACGGGCCTCTCGGACGCCGGCGGCGACGTGAGTCCCTGGATCACGCTGGGCGGTACGCCGCCGGTCAAGGCGGGGTCCTCTCCCTCCACCTGCGACCACGCCAAGATCGCGAAGGATGCGTTCGCGAAGGCGAACGCGAGCTTCGGGATCGACGTGACGCGCTACGACCACGTCGTGATCGTCTTCGCCGACTACGCCGACGACCCCGCCGTCGCGGGCGACCAGAGCTCGCCGTGCGGCTGGTCGGGCCTCGGCGAGGTGCCGGGCAGCACCACCTGGATCAACGGGCTGTACGCCGGCCAGGACGACCTCGACGCCGCGGTCATCGCACACGAACTCGGCCACAACCTCGGGGCCGCGCACGCGGCGACCGTCGCCTGCACGGAGCCCTCGGGAGCGACGATCGCCCTGCGCACGAGCTGCGCCCTGGGCGGCGCCGTGGAGTACGGCGACCCGTTCGACCTCATGGGCGGCGGCTGGCCGATCGACGCGCCGAACTCGCCCTGGCTCGGCTCCGTGCTCATGTCGGCGTGGCATCGCGCGCAGCTGCTCGAGCTGCCCGACGCGGCGCAGCAGACCATCACGACCAACGGCACCTACGAGCTGGGCGACGCCCGCACCGGCGCCGGGATCCGGTTGCTTCGTATCGGCCGCGGAACCGGCACATCGGCCGTGCGCGAGCTCGTGATCGAGCGACGCGTGGGCGGCGTCGACTTCGATCGCTGGACGGGCTTCTCTCCGGTCGTCCCGGACGGGATCCTGATCCGGCTCGCCCCGGTCCTGTCGATCTCCGAGCGATCGATCCTGCTCGACATGCATCCATCGACCCCGACGAACAAGGATGCGCCGTTGGCCGTCGGTGAGACCT
>JAURVW010000085.1 GCA_030655275.1 Solirubrobacteraceae bacterium | reverse complement strand
TTATCATCATTCAATACTTTTATTTTACATGAATCTTGAGGTACTTTAGATAAATCTGAATCATATGGAGAATCTTCTTTCAATATATATAATTCTCTATTAGTTGTTTTATTGAATACCGGATATTTTCCAAAGAATTTTAGATTATCAGGTAATGTCATTGAAATTATCGGTATATGTGTTTTACCGACATTCTTTTGTCCAATAGTTTGATTACAAAATCTGTAATCATTTGAGATATAAATTACATCTACTGTATTTATATCTATTTTTTTACTTTCAGTTTTTATTTTAGTAGGTATTTCTGATATTTTTTTAGTATCAGGTATTTTTATTTTTGTTATACTATTCCAAAATCCCATAATTATAACTCCATTGGCTTTTCTGTATTTGCATTTATCATCCAATTTTCAGGATTTTTAATTATTTCAGGAATAGTTAAAATCCCAATATCATTATGTTTTATTTTTAACATATTCATTAATTTTTTAGAATTTAACATATTTTTTTTATCAAGCATCATAATGAAATTAAATAATTCTTTTTCAAAATTATCATATCCATTAATGTTACTATCATTTCTAATAATTTGTTTTTGATTTTCAGTTATTATTATACTTCGATGAATCATAATTATCCTCTAACAAGTTCAACTAATTTTAAAAATAATTTTTCATATATCCATGTTAATAAAATACCTATATTATGATAGAATGATTTATTATAATTTACAAAATTTGTTAATGTAGCCATTATTGAAGGTTTGCCTTTTCCATATGCAAAAATAAACATTAACATCTCACATATAGCAACAAACCAGATTAACCCTTTTGTAATTATAAAACCAATAATAAAAAATATTAATCCAATAAATTTATCGATTAATATTAATGGAGTAAGTAAATAAATTTGTACCTGAAGTAAAGAAGTATCCGAAATAATACCAACAAAATTACCGATAACAGCAAAAATATTAAATACTTCAAAAATCATCCGAAAAACAATA